>NZ_QZFV01000108.1:0-42520 GCF_003600245.1 Amycolatopsis panacis | reverse complement strand
GTGGGCGATGCGGAGGTGTGTGCGACCACCTCGTGGCGTGCGCCGGACCGGTTTCGGGTCTGTGAAGGGACCCTTCACAGACTCAGAGTCCGTGAAGGGTCCCTTCACAGACCTCTACACCGACTTTGCCGGAACCCTGGACGCACAGACTGTGAAGGTTCCCTTTACAGCCCTTCTGACGGCAATTAGCCGACCGGTTCGCTCACCTGCAGGCGGTCCGTGCGGCTGTAGACGTTCACCGAACGGCCGCGCAGGAAGCCCATCAGCGTCAGCCCGGTCTCCGCGGCGAGGTCGACCGCCAGCGACGACGGCGCGGAAACCGCGGCCAGCACCGGAATTCCGGCCATCGCGGCCTTCTGCACCAGCTCGAACGACGCCCGCCCGCTGACCATCAGCACGGTCCCGCGCAGCGGCAGCCGGCCCTCGCGCAGGGCGTGGCCGATCAGCTTGTCCACCGCGTTGTGCCGGCCCACGTCCTCGCGCAACACCAGCAGCTCGCCGTCGGCGGTGAACAGCCCCGCGGCGTGCAGCCCGCCGGTGCTGTCGAACACCCGCTGCGCGGCCCGCAGCTTGTCGGGCAGGGCGTACACGACCTCCGGATCGATCACGGTGTGGTCCTCTTCGAGGCTCCACCGCGTGGTCGTGCGGACCGCGTCCAGACTCGCCTTGCCGCACAGGCCGCAGGACGACGTGGTGTAGAAGTTGCGCTCCAGCGAAGCGTCCGGCAGGGGCGTGCCCGGAGCCAGCGCGACATCGACCACGTTGTAGGTGTTGCCGCCGTCCGCGGTCGCGCCGAGGCAGTACCGGATCCCGGCGATCTGCGCCCCGTCGTGCAGCACGCCTTCGCTGACCAGGAACCCTGCCGCGAGATCGAAATCCGCGCCGGGCGTGCGCATGGTCACCGTGAGCGGTTTGCCGCCGACCCGGATCTCCATCGGCTCCTCGCCGGCGAGCGTGTCAGGCCGGCGCGTGCTCGTCTGGTCGCGCAGACGCAGCACCTGGCGCCGTACCGTCGTCCGTCCCATGCTCCCCACTCCTCCCGGCACCCGGATCCGCCACTGGTTCCAGGCGTACCACAACTCCCTTCGACGTGGGGCAGTTGCTCTTCTCCGCGACGCTGTCGAGTGGTACCAGCACGTTCGTCTCGGGGTAGTACGCGGCGGCCGAACCCCGCGACGTCGGGTACGGCACGACCCGGAAATTCCGCGCCCGGCGTTCGACTCCGTCGGTCCAGATGCTCACCAGGTCGACGCGCTGCAGCTCGGTGAGCCCGAGTTCGGCCATGTCCTCGGGGTTGACCATCACGATGTGGCGGCCGTGATGGATGCCGCGGTACCGGTCGTTGGCCGAGTACGGGATGGTGTTCCACTGGTCGTGCGAGCGCAGGGATTGCAGCACCAGGTGTCCCGGAGGCGCTTCGAGGAAGTCGAAAGCGTTGCAGGTGAACATCGCTTTGCCCGTGGCGGTGCGGTATTCGTGGTCGTTGACCGGGTTGCGCAGGCCGAATCCGGCGGGGTCTGCGATCCGCGCGTTGTAGTCGGTGAATCCCGGGACCACCCGGGAGATCCGGTCCCGGATCGTCGCGTAGTCGGCCTCGAACTCCTCCCACGGGATGTCCGGCGACGTGCCGAGCGTGCGCCGGGCCAGCCGGGCGAGGATCGCCACCTCGCTGAGCAGACGCGGCGAGGCGGGCGGCAGCTTCCCTCGGGAGGCGTGCACCATGCTCATCGAGTCCTCGACGGTCACCACCTGTTCGCCGCTGGCCTGCACGTCGCGGTCGCTGCGGCCGAGCGTGGGCAGGATCAGCGCGACGTCGCCGCAGACCCCGTGTGAACGGTTGAGCTTGGTGGAGATGTGCGCGGTCAGCCGGCAGCTGCGCAGCGCCCGCTCCGTCACTTCGCTGTCTGGCGTGGCGCGGACGAAATTGCCTGCCACGCCAAGGAAGAACTTCACCTTCCCATCGCGCATGGCCCGGATCGTGCCGACCGAATCGAGACCGTGCTCGGCCGGCGGGGTGAAGCCGAACTCGCGTTCGAGCGCGTCGAGGAACCGCTGCGGCGCGCGCTCCCAGATGCCCATCGTGCGGTCGCCCTGCACGTTGCTGTGCCCGCGGACCGGGCACACGCCGGCTCCGGGCTTGCCCAGGTTTCCCCGCAGCAGCAGGAAGTTCACCATCTCGCGGATGGTCGGCACGCCGTGCCGCTGCTGGGTCACGCCCATCGCCCAGCAGATGATCACCTTGCCGCTGGCCAGCACCCGCTCGTGCACCTGCTCGATCTCGGCACGGGTCAGGCCGGTCGCGGTAAGCACGTCGTCCCAGCCGGTTTTCCGGATGTGGCCGGTGAATTCGTCGAATCCGGAGGTGTGTGCCTCGATGAAGGAACGGTCGAGCACGGTGCCCGGGTTCGCGTCCTCGGCTTCGAGCAGCAACCGGTTGAGCGCCTGGAACAACGCGAGATCGCCGCCCGCGCGGATGTGCAGGAACTGGTCGGCGATCTTGGTGCCGCGCCCGATGATGCCGCGTGGCCGCTGGGGGTGCTTGAACCGCATGAGCCCGGCTTCGGGCAGCGTGTTCACCGCGATGATGTGGCCGCCGCGCCGCTTGTTCTCCTCCAGCGCGGTGAGCATCCGCGGGTGGTTGGTGCCCGGGTTCTGGCCGACCACGAAGATCAGGTCGGCCTCGTACAGATCGTCCAGGCTGACGCTGCCCTTGCCGACGCCGAGGGTCTCCATCAGCGCGGAGCCGCTGGACTCGTGGCACATGTTGCTGCAGTCGGGCAGGTTGTTCGTGCCGTACGCGCGGGCGAAGAGCTGGAGCAGGAAGGCGGCCTCGTTGCCGACCCGGCCGGAGGTATAGAACGCTGCCTCATTCGGGCTCGCCAGCGCGCGCAGCTCCTCGGCGAGCAGGCCGAATGCCTCGTCCCAGCCGATCGGCTCGTAGTACTGCGCGCCGGACCGCTTGACCATCGGCTCGGTGAGCCTGCCCTGCTGGTTGAGCAGGAAGTCGGACATGGCATTCAGCTCGGCCACCGAATGCCGGCGAAAGAATTCCCGGTCCACCCGGCGCGTGGTCGCCTCGTCGTTGATGTGCTTGGCGCCGTTTTCGCAGTATTCGTTGATATGCCTTTTCTTCGGCGACTCCTCCGGCCAGGCACAGCCGGGGCAGTCGATGCCCTTGCCCTGATTGACGTTCAGCAGGGTGGTGAGCACCCGCCGGGGCGAGGTCTCCCGCAGGGAGTACTCGAGTGCGTGCCGCACCGCGGGGAGGCCGGTCGCCCAGGTCTTGGGCGGGGTCACGGTCAGGGCGTCGTCGCCGGGTTCGTCCTTCACGCGTTCTCCGTTCGAGTCCGCGCCACGGTAAAGCCTGTGTTTAGCGGCGTCAAAAAGGTCTGGTCTGTTTGTTGATAGGGCGGGCCTATTGAGGTGGGAAAAATCGCTTTGGTCTTGACCCGGGTGCAGTTTTTCGAACACAATTGCGGATTGTGGATTTCTCGGTGGCCCGTCGGGCCGGATGTTTCGCCACCCACCCCACTGCCGGAGATCACCCTCCCGCTGGCGTTGGCGCGGGGATACGCGCTGGCCACCCCGCTCGCCCGACCCACGCCCAGGCAGGCCGGGCTGTGAAGGGACCCTTTACGGACGCAGAGGCTGTGAAGGGTCCCTTCACGGCCCGGGGCGGGGCGAGGGGCGAGTGGGGGAGGGGTTAGGCCGATCTGCGTAAGCTGCGTAAACGCACCCAATGTGACCATTGACACACTCTCTGCGATGGCCTTACGGTCGCGGGTAATCGTTTACCTGCCCCACCCCGAACGTCCGCGCCCTCTTGATCGGAGTGCTGCCCGTGCACCGCCGAAGACTTCGTCATGCCCGCAGATCGTCACTGTTCGCAACACTTTCGATACTGATGGTGATGTTCGCCGCCGGTGTGCCTGCCGAGGCGCAGACCGCTGGGCCGCCTCGGGGTGCGTCGGTGGGGCCGGTCGGCTGGGACGTCTACCGCTCGCTCGACGGCATGGCGGCGTTGCGCCCGGGGGCGCAGACGAAGCAGTTCTCGAGTTTCGATCGCACCGGCGGAAACGACGACGGGTTCCGCGGCACCTACAGCTGCCTGCGCGTCACCGCCGAAGGCTGCGTGATCGCAGAGAAGACCGGTGCCGGCGAGATCGAGAGCATGTGGTTCACCCGGGATCAGGGTGCCATGACCGGCAACGGCCGGCTGAACGTCGAGCTGGACGGCGAAGCCGTGCTGAACGGATCCCTCCAGGACATTGTGGACGGACGGCTCGGCGCGCCGTTCGTGTGGCCGCTGGTCGGCAACGGAGCGGACACCTCGGGCGGTTCGGTGATCAAGGTGCCGATGCCGTACCAGCGGTCGATGCGGGTCACCGTGCAGCACAACCCGCTCTTCTATCACCTCACCTACCGCGAGTTCCCGGACGCGGCGGGCGTGCGAACGTTCGATCCGGACGATCGCGCGCTCGACGTCGTGGACCGGTTGCGCGGCTTCGGTATCCGCGACCCGAAACCGGCCGCGCGCCTGGCGAAGACGACGTCGGCCGACGCGGACGTCCCGGATGGCGCCACCCGGCAGTTCGCCGCGTTGCACGGGCCAGGCGCGATCAGCCAGCTCCGCGTCACCCTGCCGCAAGTCCTTTCCGAGCCGCGGGTCCGCGACGACGGGCGCGCGTTCGGCGCGGGCGGGCACAGCTCGCTGCGGATCGCGATCGACCCGGGCAACACCGGCGTCCGGCTCACCCGGCGGGTCGATCCCGCGATCGGGCACCAGGTCGCGGACGTCACAGTGGACGGTGTGGCCGCCGGGCAGTGGACGACCGGCGCGCCGGTGGCCGCGGGCGGGTGGGCCGATCAGGTGCTCGAACTTCCGCCGAGCCGGACGGCGGGCCGGTCCGCGGTGCGGATCGCCACCGCCTTCGTCGCGTCCGATGTGGACGTCAACGAGTTCCGCTATGACGTGCATTCCCGGGTGGAGGGGCAGTGGCGGCGCACCGACGTGCTCGACCTCGGGCCGGCGCACCCCGGCGAGGAGCAGGCGCACGATTACCAGCTGACCATGCAGACCTGGCAGGGGGACCGGACCTACCGCTACCCGCGGGATCCGGCGCGGCTCGCGGCGTCCCAGTCGGTGCTCGGCGGTGCCCGGCTGCGCATCGCGTTCGACGGAAAGACCACAGTGGACTCCCCGATCGGCGAGTTCTTCGGTTCGGGGCTCGGCCGGTTCGACAGCCGGACGATGCTCTCCTCGATCGACGCCACCGACGGCGGATCGTTCACCGCCTGGTGGCCGATGCCTTATCGCCGAAGCGCGGTGGTGGAGCTGGTCAACGCGAGCGGCGTGCCGATCACCGGGGCCAGGGTGGAAGTCACCGCGGCGGCGGATCCCGGTGCGGCCACCGGACTGCGGCCGGGTGGCGAACTCGGCTACTTCACCGCGACGAGCCACGCGGGATCGACCACGACCGGGGCCGACTGGCCGATCCTGGACACCACCGGGCGCGGGGTGTTCTACGGCGAGACCCAGACCATGCGGGGGCTCATCTCGTCCGGCAACCAGCGGAACTACCTCGAAGGCGACGAGCGCGTCTACGTGGACGGGGCGGCCAGCCCGCAGTGGTACGGCACCGGCACCGAGGACTTCTTCGAATCCGGCTGGTACTTCCGCGACGGCACGATCTTCGCGATGCCGCTGGCCGGGGACCCGGCCTACCAAGTGGCCGGGGACGGCTGCCGATACGACTGCACGGGCGCGATTCGGTTGCTGGCCGGAGACGCCGTGCCGTTCTCGTCCGCCCTGACCTTCGGCATCGAACACGGTCCGGTCGACGACTCGCCTGCCGTGTACAGCTCCACCGCGTATTGGTACGGACAACCCGACCAGGGGCTGCGTCAGACCGATTCGTTCGACGTCGGCGACGATGCCGGCCGAGCCTCGCACGGCTACGCCGCCGAAGGTGAGACGCGGGAAACGCTGACTTCGGCCTTTGAAGGTACGAAGGTGACCGGCCCGGTCACGAAGGTGAGCACGGCCGCGACCGGCCCGGTGCGGTTCACCATGACGCTGGATCCCGGCAATTCGGGTGCCCGGCTTCTGCGCACAGGGGACCAGAATGCGGCCTACCAGCGGGCGGCGGTCTTCGTCGACGACAAGCTGGTCGGCAGCTGGACCCAGCCGTTGCACAACACCACCCATCGATGGCTTGAGGACACCTTCGCGCTGCCGATGCGGATCACCGCCGGACGGTCCTCGATCGACGTCCGGATCGTGCCGGAGGGCGATGGCCCGGCCTGGTCCGCGGCGCGGTACCGGCTGGAGACGGTGACGATCGGCTGACCGTCCGCCACCACGGCAAGCACACCGAGGGGATTTGCCGAGCTACACGACGTTCGTCGGTGTTGTCCCGGTTGGTGACCGGGCACCATTGCGTAGTCAGTTTATTACCGACCGAAACGTCGAGGGAACGGTTTGCGTTTCCCGGGGTCATCGGACCAGGGAGGGCTGCATGCGAACGACTCGTGCCAAGATCGGTGTGCTGGGAGCTGCCTCGGCAGGCTTGCTGGCGCTCAGCCTGGCCACCACGCCGGTGGCTTCGGCGGCTGCCGGGCCGGACAGAGTGATGAGCAGCCTCGGTGCCGCCACCGGTGGCTACTACTTCGACGAAGCGGGCAAACCCGTGGTCAACGTCCTGAACGACGCCGGGCTGGCCACCGCGCAGAGTTCCGGCGTGACCGCGAAGGTGGTGCGGCACAGCCTCGGTGAGCTGACCGGGGTGAAGCAGCACCTCGACTCGCTCGGCAGCGTGCCGAACGCGGGCTGGGGCCTGGACATCGCGCGTAACCAGGTCGTCGTGGACGTCTACGACGCCACCCCGGCGGCCGAGCGCGACCGGCTGGTCCGGACCGCGCAGCAGTACGGCGATCTGATCCGCGTCGACAAGCATGCCGGTGCGATGTCCCTGTTCATCAAGGGCGGCGAGGAGATCACCAACGGCAAAGGCTACTGCTCCAACGGGTTCAACGTGGAGAAGGACGGCAAGAAGCTGCTGCTGTCCGCGGGCCACTGTGAGGTACTCGGCGGTGGCGGCCCCTGGAACGGCGGCAAGACCGTCGGCTTCAAGTTCCCCGACGAAGACAACCTGCTCGCGGAGAACGCATCCGGGGAAGGCCCGAGCGAGGTCGGGGACGGCACCAAGATCACCAGCTTCGCCGACGCCGTGGTGGGCGAGGCCATCAAGCGCGACGGCCGCACCTCGGGCGTCACCTCGGGCAAGGTCACGAAGGTGGACTACACCTTCGAGGCCGAGGGCTACACCGTCTACCACGAGTTCTGCACCACGGCGAAGTCCGCGGGCGGCGACTCGGGCGGCCCGGCCTACGACGGCGGCAAGGGCCTCGGCACGCTTTCCGGTGGTGACAGCTCGACCTCGTGCTTCTTCCCGGCCAGCATCTCGGTCAAGCGGTACGGCGTCTCGCTGCCGCGGTCCTGAGCGACGTCGCCGTGGGCGGGTATTCCGTCCACGGCGACTGGTCGGGAACCGTTCCGGCGGGCTTCGTAGAGCATGATCGACGCGGCCACGCCGATGTTCAGCGAATCCACGGTGCCGACCATCGGGATTCGCAGCCGCCGGGACGCGCCGGCGAGCAGCTCGTCCGGCAGGCCTTCCCGTTCGCTGCCGAGCAGGATGGCGAGCGGGGGGTCGTACGGCGCGCTCCAGTGGTCGTCCTCCGCGGTGCCGGAGGTGGCCAGGACGGTGACACCGCGCTCCTCGGCCCAGCCGAAGAACTCCTCCGCGCTCGCCTGCACCACGTCCACCGCGAACAGCGAACCCATACTGGCTTTGACCGCGGCCGGTGAGTACGCGTCCACCGTGTCCCCGACCAGGATCACCCCCGCGCCGCCCACCGCGTCCACCGTGCGGATGATCGTGCCGAGGTTGCCCGGATTGGCGATTCGGTGCAGGGCGACGAAGATCGCCCCCGGCGGAGCCTCCAAAGTGGACAGATCGCCGGTCCGGCCGCGCACGACGGCGGCCAGCCCGCCGGGGCCGTCGCGGTCGACGAGCCGGGTGAACAGCTCCGCGCTGAGCCGGGCCACCGCAACGCCGGCGCTCTCCTGTTCGTCGACCATCCGCAGCGCCGCAGCGCCGGTCAGCAGGTCCGGGGCGACGATGAGCGTCTCGATTTCCCAGCCCGCCTCAACGGCGTACCACACCGGCTGAAGGCCTTCGACGACGAAGGCGCCCGCGCGACGCCGATGCTTGCGGTCCGCGAGCTGACGGACCCGCTTGGCGAGCGGGTTGGCCGCGCTGGTGATCAGATCGGTCATGAGGGGCTTCCTACCAGCCGTTCTTGCGTGCACGGGCTTCGTAGAGCAGCACCGAGGCGGACACCGACACGTTCAGCGAATCCGCCGAGCCGAGCATCGGGATGCCCACGCGGGCGAAGCCGGCGTCGTACCAGGGCCGGGAGATGCCGAACCGCTCGCTGCCCACGACCAGCGCGGTCCGGCCGCGGTAGTCCGGCTTCCGGTAGTTGACGCTGTCGTCGGTGTCGGCGAGGAAGACCCGGAACTCGTTGCGGCGCAGCCAGCCGATCGCGTCGTCCACCTCGTCGAAGTCGAGCGAGGGCACCTTGATGCTCATGCCCTGGCTGCTGCGCAGCACCTTCGGGTGCGTCATGCGGGTCCGGCGGTTGGTCATGACCAGGCAGTCCGCGGCGCAGGCGTCCATGGTGCGCAAGAGGGTGCCGAGGTTGCCCGGGATCTCCAGCGCGTCGGTGACCAGCACCAGCGCGTCCGTGCCGAAGGTGAACTCCGCCGGATCCCAGTCGGGCAGCCGGGCGATGGTGACCAGCCCGTCCGGATTGGGCCGTTCGGCCAGCCGGGCCAGGGTTTTCCCGGAGACGCGGTACGCCCGCTTCGCCCGGTCGGCGAGCTGCTCGGCACGCGTGCGTGATTCGTCCGAATAGGCCGCCTCGGGGCACCACAGGAAGGTGTCCACCGCGACCCCGGATTCGAGGACGATGTTGTTCTCGAACAGCCCCTCGGCGACGAAGGTGCGGCGCGGGATACCCGTGCGGTTGTGCTGGATGTCACGGACGAGGTTCGCCGCCGGGTGCTGAAGGCCGATCTGCTGCAGTTCCATGCCACCGCTCGTGTGTCGCCAGGGGAAGGGCGGCCCCACGATACCCGTGCGCGTCCCGGGGCGCGGGGTGACCGATCGATGCGGGGGGAGTTGAGGTTTTGTAGAGAATTCGCGAGCGTGAATGCGCAGATCAAATGAACCCTAAATTCTTCCCGGTAGTATTGCGGTCGGCAGGTGAACTGCACATCATGAATCCCCACGGCGTGGTGGAGCGCGCGGACTTCCTCGCCGGAATCGGAATTCTTCCTGCTTGAGAATGAGGGAAACCTGCATGTCCCAGCTCTCGGACCCGGTCGGTCTCGCCGGGGATCCCCCCTCGGCCCCCCGCGGGCTCGCCCAGGAGGACAGCGGCTACCACAAGGGCCTCAAGGGCCGCCAAGTGCAGATGATCGCCATCGGCGGGGCCATCGGCACGGGGCTGTTCCTGGGTGCCGGGTCGCGGCTGCACGACGCGGGGCCCGCGCTCGCGGTGGTCTACGCGGTGGCCGGGGTGATCGCGTTCTTCGTGGTCCGGGCGATGGGCGAGCTGGTGATGCACCGACCCTCCTCGGGGTCTTTCGTGTCCTATTCGCGGGAATTCCTCGGTGAGAAGGCCGCGTTCTTCGCGGGCTGGATGTACTTCCTCAACTGGGCCACGGCCGGGGTCGCCGACGTGACCGCGGTGGCCAAGTACACCCAGTTCTTCTGGCCCGATCTGCAGCAGTGGATCCCGGCGCTGATCGCGTTGTTCGTGATCCTCGCGGTCAACCTGGTGTCGGTGAAGCTGTTCGGCGAGCTGGAGTTCTGGTTCGCCGCGATCAAGGTGCTGGCGCTGGTCGTGTTCATGGTGGTCGCGATCGTGGTGCTGGTGCTGCGCAACCCGATCGACGGCGTGGTGCCCGGCCCGAGCCTGGTCACCGACAACGGCGGCATCTTCCCGATGGGCGTGCTGCCCGCGCTGCTCATCCTGCAGGGCGTCGTGTTCGCCTACTCCGGTGTCGAGATGGTCGGCGTCACGGCGGGCGAGACCGCCAACCCGCGCAAGATCATCCCGAAGGCCGTCAACTCGGTCGCGTGGCGGATCGGCATCTTCTACGTCGGCTCGGTGATCCTGCTGGTCATGGTGCTGCCCTGGACCGCGTACAAGAGCGGGGAGAGCCCGTTCGTCACCTTCTTCACCAAGCTCGGCGTGCCCGCCGCGGGCGGGATCATGGACGTCATCGTGCTGACCGCGGCACTGTCCAGTGTGAACTCCGGGCTCTATTCGACCGGCCGGATCCTGCGTTCGCTCTCCGTGGCCGGCTCGGCGCCGAAGTTCACCGCGCTGATGAGCAAGAGCGGCGTCCCCTACGGCGGTGTGCTGCTGACCTCGGCGGTCTACGCGCTCGGCGTGGTGCTCAACCTCCTGGTCCCCGGCGAGGCCTTCGAGGTGGCGCTGGAGTTCTCCGCGCTGGGCATCATCGGGATGTGGTCGATGATCGTCATCTGCCACCTGGCGATGACCCGCAAGGCCGGCCGTGGCGAGATGGAACGCCCGGCCTACCGGCTGCCCGGCGCGCCCTACACCAACTACGTCACCCTCGGCTTCCTCCTGCTGGTGCTGACCATGAGCTGGTTCGGCGGGACGTCGGGCCGGATCCTGATCTACAGCCTGCCGGTCCTGGCGCTGGTGCTCGTCGGGGGCTGGTTCGCCGTCCGCGGCCGGGTGCGCCGCGTGGCGGAGGCCGCCGCTGCGGAACCCTCCGGAGACGGAGCCTGAATCACCGGCTCCCGGCGCGCTAATCCCCTCCCGCGCCGGGGGCCGGGTCCAACCCCCGGGGACAGACGCCGCCACTGCCATCCAGGCAGTGGCGGCGTCGTGCATTATCGCGACGCTGCGTCGTCGGCAAGCTCCCGGAGAACTTCGACCAGCGCCGCCACGCTCGGCCGTGTCCGAGCCGCCGCGCGCACGATGACGACGATGTGCCGTTCGAACGGCTCGGTCAGCGAGAGCACCCGGAACCGGGAAGGGCGCAGCTGCCGCATGAAGTCGGTGACCGGGGTGACGCCCACGCCCGCCTCCACGAGCGCGAGGGACGCGGCGGTGTCGGTGACCTGGTGGTGCACGCGGGGTTCGACGCCCGCGCGACGGCAGACGGTCAGCACCGCCCGCGCGTAGTGGGTCGTCAAGTCGGGCAGGATCCAGCTGAGTTCCCCGGTGTGGGCCAGGCTGATCTTCCGGACGCCGGGCAGCGTGCCGTCGGGTACCGCGAGGGAGAACCGTTCCCGGAAGAGCCGTTCCAGCCGCAGCGTCGGCTCACGCGGGATCGGCACGTCCGGGTAGTCCAGGCCGAGCGCCAGATCGACGGAGCCGGCGGCGACCGCGTCGTGGACGTCGTCGACCACCAGCTCGTGGCTCCGCACGACCAGGGCCGGGTGTGTTGCGCGGACCCGGGACAGCGCGGTCGGCAGGATTTCGGCCGCCGCGGTGGCGAACAGGCCGACGTTCAGGGTGCCGGAGACGGTGTCGGAAGTGCGTTCGAGAGCGGCCACCGCGTCGGCCTCGATCCCCAGCATGCGCTCGGCATGCGCGGCCAGCGCCGTGCCGGCGTCGGTGAGTTCGACCCGGCGTCCTACGCGCCTGAGCAGCGGGTGGCCCGCGGACCGTTCCAGCGCGTTCAGCTGCTGGGAGACGCCGCCGGGGGTGTAGCCGAGGGCTTCGGCCACCGCGGTGATCGTGCCCCGGTGGGTGAGTTCGACCAGGGACCGCAGCTGCGCGCTCGTCCACTCCATCTACTGATGCTAAACGGTTGAAGCTAATAAGTGTGAGTAGACGTGAATTGTTTCGCCGCTCACGATGGGGCAGGACTCCGCCCGCCGATATCCGGGAAGGACCCCGCGGATGCCTCGAAACCCGTTGCCCGAGCGTGCTTCCGTCGTCGTCATCGGGGGCGGGGTGATCGGCACCAGCATCGCTTTCCACCTCGCCGAGGTCGGCGTTCCCGACGTGGTCCTGCTCGAACGCGGCACGCTCGGGGGCGGGTCGACCTGCCGCGCTGCGGGCGGGGTGCGCACCCAGTTCTCCGACGAGCTGAACATCGCGCTGGGCGCCCGCAGCCTCGAAGGGTTCACCCGGTTCGGGGAACGTCCAGGGCAGGAGATCGACCTGCACCAGGTCGGCTATCTGTTCCTGCTGTCCGACCCGGAGCACGTCACGGCCTTCGAACGGGATGTCGCACTGCAGAACGAACTCGGCATCGGCAGCCGGATGATCAGCGTGGACGAGGCACGGCGGCGGTCTCCGCTGATCGACACCGAAGGAGTGCTCGCCGCGGCGTTCTCGCCCGACGACGGGCATTGCACCCCGGAATCCGTGGTGCTCGGCTATGCGGCCGGCGCCCGGAGGCACGGCGCGGTCCTGCGCACCGAGACCGAGGTGCTCGGCCTGGAGTGCCGGGGGGACCGGGTACGCGCGGCGGTGACCGAGCACGGCACGATCTCCGCGGACACGGTCGTCTGCGCGGCGGGCGCGTGGTCGGCGGCGGTCGGCGAGATGGCGGGCGTCGATCTGCCGGTCCAGCCGGTGCGCAGGCAGGTCATGTTCACCGAAGCGATGCCGGACCTGCCCCCGGCGGTGCCTTTCACCATCGACTTCGCGACGTCGTTCTACTTCCACGCGGAGGGCCGTGGCCTGCTGCTCGGGATGTCCGACCCGGAGCAGGAGCCCGGTTTTCACCTCGACTACTCCGACGAATGGCTGCCCCGCCTCGGCGCCGCGATCGGCCGTCGGGCGCCGAGCCTGCTCGAAGTCGGGCTGACACCGGGCTGGGCCGGGCTGTACGAGGTCACCCCGGACCACAACGCCTTGCTCGGCCGCGCGGTCGAGACGTCGAACTTCTTGTACGCCACGGGTTTCTCCGGGCACGGGTTCCTGCAGGCGCCGGCCGTCGGGGAGATCGTGCGGGATCTCTGCCTGGAGCGCGAGCCGTTCCTCGACGTGCGCCCGCTCAGCGTGCAGAGGTTCGAGCCTGGCGCGTTGATCCGCCCCGAAACCCACATCGTGTGACGAGCCGAAAGGAATGCGGTGAAGACGTTCAGTCAGTGGCAGCTGCGTGCGGAGTTCGCGCGTCGGCTGTCGGACATGTACGGGCGTGAGGTCCCCGCGTACACCACGCTGGTCGACGTCTCGCGCCAGGTCAACGCCGAGGTGCTCGAACGCTCCGGGGCGGAGGCCGAGCGGTTCGGCTCGATCGCCAGGGTGACCGCGGAGCGGCACGGCGCCATCCGGGTGGGCACGCCGGCGGAGCTGCGTCAGGTCGCGCGGATCTTCGGCGCGCTCGGGATGCACCCGGTCGGCTTCTACGATCTGCGCGAAGCGGCGGCGAGCGCGGTGCCGGTGATCTCGACGGCCTTCCGCCCGATCGAGCCCGCCGAGCTGGCCCGCAATCCGTTCCGGGTGTTCACTTCCCTGCTCACCCCGGCCGATCCGCGGTTCTTCGACGACGATCTGCGGTCCCGGCTGGAGACTTTCCTGGCCGGGCGCGAGCTGTTCGGCCCCGAACTGATCGAGCTGGCCGAGCGCGCCGAGGCCGAGCGGGAGCTGCCCGAGGACG
Source organism: Amycolatopsis panacis (assembly GCF_003600245.1). NCBI lineage: Bacteria > Bacillati > Actinomycetota > Actinomycetes > Pseudonocardiales > Pseudonocardiaceae > Amycolatopsis > Amycolatopsis panacis. Next base: position 28,791 of record NZ_QZFV01000108.1, on the reverse strand, counting down.
CAGGCGAGCGGTTTCTGGAGCTGGCGGTGGGCGCTTTCGAGCTGTCCGCCGAGCCCGTCGACAAGGCGTGGTACGAGACGCTGGCGGAGGTTTCCGCCGTGGCGGCCGACATCGGCGGCGTTCGCAGCACGCACATCAACCACCTCACCCCGCGCGTGCTCGACATCGACGCGCTATACCAGGCGATGACCGAACGCGGCATCGCGATGATCGACGCGATCCAAGGCCCGCCCCGGTGGGACGGCCCGGATGTGTTGCTGCGCCAGACGTCGTTCCGGGCGCTGGACGAGCCGCGCCGGCTCCGGCTGCCGGACGGCTCCGTGACGACCGGGGTGCTGCGGGTGCGTTTCGGCGAGGTCGAGGCGCGCGGGATCGCGTTGACGCGCAAGGGTCGTGCCCGGTACGACGAGCTGATGGCGGAGACCGACCGCGACACTGCCGAACTCGGCCGGGAAGAAGCCGCGCGCGCCGCTTGGCGGGACGGGTTTCCCGGTTCGGAGCAAGGTCTTGCCGAAGCGGGCCTCGCCTACTTCACCTACCGCTTGCGAGCGGACCGGCCCCGCCGCGGCCGCCCGCCGTCCAGCCTCGCGGGGTTGCTCGCCGAGGGCTGGATCGAGGCCGAACCGGTTGTCTACGAAGACTTTCTGCCCCGGTCGGCCGCCGGGATCTTCCAATCCAACCTCAACGGCGAAGGCCGGCGCGACAACTCGCGTGAAGGCGTCCGCTACGACCAGGACTGGCTGTCCGGCGCGATCGAACGCGAGATCCACGATCCGTTCACGCTCTATGAACGCCGGCAGCGTGCTTCGATCGCCGCGCTCCACCTGCCCGGCCCGCTGCACTCATTGACCGACTGAGGAAAGGAAATCCGCATGACCGGCACGACTCTGCCCGGCACCGACGCCCTCCGTGAGCGAGCACTGGCCGCCCTGGGCGCAGCCGGTGTCACGCCGCAGTACGGCGAGGGCCTGACCGCGCGCACCCCGATCACCGGGGAGGTGTTGTTCGATCTGCACGCCACCACCGCGTCGGAGGCCGACGAAGCCATTGCCGCCGCGGCCGGCGCGTTCCGCACTTGGCGCACCACTCCGGCGCCCGCGCGCGGTGACCTGGTCCGCCGCCTGGGCGAGCTGCTGCGCGCGCACCGGAGCGAACTCGCCGATCTGGTCACCATCGAGGCGGGCAAGATCCGCTCGGAGGCGCTCGGCGAGATTCAGGAAATGATCGACATCTGCGATTTCGCGGTCGGCCTGTCCCGCCAGCTCTACGGCCGCACCATCGCGTCCGAGCGTCCCGGCCACCGGCTTGCCGAGAGCTGGCATCCACTCGGCGTGGCCGGGGTGATCTCGGCGTTCAACTTCCCGGCCGCCGTCTGGTCCTGGAACACCGCCCTCGCCCTCGTCTGCGGGGACACCGTGGTGTGGAAGCCGTCCGAGGCGACTCCGCTGATTTCGTCGGCGTGCAGTGGTTTGCTGGATCGGGCGGCACAGGACGTGGGTGCGCCGCGCGAAGTGCACCGGCTGCTGCTCGCCGGCCGGGAAGTGGGGGAGCAGCTGGTCGGCGACTCGCGCGTGGCGCTGATCAGCGCCACCGGTTCGACCCGGATGGGCCGCGAGGTCGGCCCCAGGGTGGCCGCGCGATTCGGGCGCAGCCTGCTGGAACTCGGCGGCAACAACGCTTCGATCGTCACACCGTCGGCCGATCTCGAATTGGCCTTGTCCGGCATCGTATTCGCCGCCGCAGGCACCGCCGGGCAGCGCTGCACGACGCTGCGCCGGCTGATCGTGCACCGCGACATCGCCGACGAAGTTGTCGAGCGGCTCGTTGTGGCCTATCGCAAACTGCCGATCGGGGACCCGTTCGCCGAGGGCACTCTGGTCGGCCCGCTCATCACGGCCGAAGCCGCGGAGCGGATGCGGGACGCGCTGAACCGCGCTGAAGCCGAGGGTGGCAAGGTCCTCGTCGGCGGCGGGCGCAGGCTGGCGGAGGACGCCCCATCGGCGGCCTATGCGGAGCCGGCGATCGTCCGGATGCCGGAGCAGACCGCGGTCGTGCGTGCGGAGACGTTCGCCCCGATCCTCTACGTCCTGACCTACCGCGACTTCGACGAGGCCATCGCGCTGAACAACGCGGTGCCCCAAGGGTTGTCCTCGTCGGTGTTCACCGGAGACCAGCAGGAGGCCGAACGGTTCCTCGCGGCAGACGGCTCGGACTGCGGGATCTCCAACGTCAACATCGGCACCTCGGGCGCGGAGATCGGCGGCGCGTTCGGCGGGGAGAAGGAGACCGGTGGTGGCCGGGAGTCCGGTTCGGACGCTTGGCGGTCCTACATGCGCCGCGCGACCAACACCGTCAACTATTCGAGCCGGTTGACGCTGGCGCAGAACGTGAGTTTCCTCTGACGCGAACGGGAAGCGCCGCCGCGGACGGTGGCGGCGCTGACCCGCAGCCGCCTCGCGGAGATCCAGACCGCCCTGGCCGAACGCGAAGCGGCCTGAAGAACCCGACCCCGTCCGTAGGGACCACTGACCGGTTTTCCGGCCTGGTGGTGAACAGAACCGATCAACCAGTCGGTTCGCCCTGGACATACCGCACCGTGTCCAGGGCGAACCCGACGTAGTGGCGGGCGATGGCAGCCGGTCCCGAAGGTCCGCCGGGTGACCACCACTGCGGGAGCGCGGTACACATGGTGACCACGGCTCGCGCGGCCTCTTTCGGCAGCTCGGTGGCCATCACGCCACGGCGGCAGCCCTCCCGCACCTCGTCCTCGACCATGTGCTGTATCTCCTGGCGGGCGGCCGCGATCCGGGTCCGGGCGGGTTCGGCGAGGCTGCGCATCTCGCTCGCGCCGATGAACCCGAGTTCCCGCCGGTGCGTGTGGTAGAGCGCCAGGCACTCCACCAGATTCGCGAACCGCGCGACCGATCCGTCCGCCTCGGCCCGCGCCGCGCGGGCCCGGGTCAGCACCTCGTCCATGGTCCGGTCGAGCAGCGCCACCAGCAGGTCCTGCTTGGCCGGCCAGTGGTGGTAGACCCCCGGTACGGAAAGCCGGGCACGCTGGGCGATGTCCCGGACGGTCGCGCCGTGGTACCCCAGTTCGACGAACGCCGCGAGCGCGCCGGCCAGCGGTGGTTCGAGCCGGAGCGGACCGAACTCGCGCCAGCTTCCGGCGACCGGCGGCGGCGTGCCCCGCAGCGTAGCCGCGTCGGCACCCAGGATGACCGCCGCTTGGGCTAACCGGGCGTCGTCGATCTTCGTGTGGCCGTTCTCGACCGCGCTCCACGTGGCGGCGCTCACCTCGAGTTCCTGCGCCAGCTGACGCAGCGTGAGCCCGGCCTCGCGCCTGGCCGCGCGCAACCGGGCACCCGCGTCCCGGCGGGCGTCGCGTTCCTCCGCTGCTATCGCCACTGCTACCGATCCCTCGCTTGACAGCTCCGAGTGCCTCCGCAAGGGTACGCACTGTCTTGTTCAGATCTACCGATCGCTCGTTTGGAGGGCCAGTCATGAGCCCGGTGACCTACACCCTCGACGGCCGGGTCGCCCGGATCCGGCTGACCGGCGAGCGCGGCAACCCGCTCACTCAGTCCACTGTGGACATCCTGCACTCGGCCGTCCGCCAGGCCCGCCGCGACAAGGCGCACGTCGTCGTCCTGTCCGCCGAGGGAAAGGCCTTCAGCGTCGGCGGCGACGTGTCCGTCTTCGCCGGCGCCGAAGACGTCGGCGTCCTGGTCGACGATCTGGCCGAAGCCTTGCACCGCACGGTCAACGAACTGCATCGCCTGGACGCCATCGTCGTCTCGGTCGTCCAAGGCACCGCCGCCGGCGCCGGATTCCCCCTCGCCGCGGCGGCAGACCTGGTCCTCGCCGCCGAATCCGCGCGATTCACCTTGGCCTACACGAAACTCGGCTTCTCCCCGGACGGCGGCAGCTCCCTGCTCACCGCCACCGTCGGCCTTCACCAAGCCATGCGCCTCGCACTTCTGAACCCCGTGCTGAGCGCCGCCGAAGCCCACCAGCTCGGCCTCGTCGCCGAAGTCCATCCGGACGACGAACTCGCTGCCGCCGCGGAAAGGGTCGTACAACGCCTCGCCGCCGGTTCGAACGCTGCCCAGTCCGCGACGAAACGGCTGCTGCGCGACGCCGCGCTGCCCGCATCCGAAGCCGCGCTGCGACGGGAAACCATGTCTGTCCGGGCGTGCGCCGCCGGTCCGGACGGCCTTGAAGGAGTCGCGGCGTTCCTGGAGAAGCGGCCTCCGCAGTTCCCGAGCGCGTCTCCCGCCTGAGGACTGCCACTCGGTTCGCGAATGAGGGGGGAAACGCCCCGGATAATGGTGCGGTTTCTGTCGAGATTTTCGGTTACGGCCGCGCCCCTGCCGAGGCCGAGTGCCGGTGGTCTGCGAAACTGGCGCCGACAGGCGAATGGCAGACCAAGGGAGTTCGATGAAACTGCTCGTGACCGGTGGTGCCGGCTATATCGGCGGTGTGGTCGCCCACAAACTGGTGGCGGCCGGGCATGAAGTGGTCGTCCTCGACGACCTTTCCACCGGGCACGCGGAGACGGTTCCGGACGGCGCTGAATTCCGGCAGTTGCCGATCCACCGGGTCGGGCAGGTTCTCACGCCCGGCGCGGGCTTCGACGGTGTGCTGCACTTCGCCGGGAAGATCGAGGTCGCCGAGTCGGTCGTGCGGCCCGATCTCTATTGGGACGTCAACGTCACGGGTTCGCTGGCGCTGCTCGAAGCGATCCGGAATGCCGGTACGCCGCGGATGATCTTCTCCTCGACCGGCTCCATGTATGTCGCGGAAAACGGTGAGCCGCTGACCGAGGACGCGCGGGTGCGGCCGGGCAACCCGTACGCCGCGAGCAAGCTCATGGTCGACATGATGCTGGCCGGCGAGGCACGGGGTTTCGGTCTCGGTGCGGTGAGCCTGCGGTACTTCAACGCATCCGGGGCCGTGGGCGCGCTCGGCGAGCGGCACGATCCGGAAAGCCACTTGATCCCCATCGTCCTGCAGGTCGCCGCCGGTGAGCGCGACCGGCTGAAGCTGTACGGCACGGACTACCCGACGCCGGACGGCACGTGCGTGCGGGACTACATCCACGTGTCCGACCTCGCCGACGCGCACCTGCTGGCGCTCGAAGCGATCAAGCCCGGCGAGCACGAGGTGTTCAACCTCGGGAATGGCAACGGCTACACCAACAAGCAGGTCGTCGAGGCCGTCCGCGAGGTGACCGGCAAGGACGTCCCGGTCGACCTCGCCCCGCGGCGCAGCGGCGACGCCGCCGTCACGGTCGCCTCCAGTGCCAAGGCGCACAGCGTGCTCGGCTGGAAGCCCGCGAAACCCGAACTGCCGGAGATCATCGCCGACGCCTGGCGGTTCCACACCGAATTCCGCCGCCCCTAACGCTGTGAAGGGACCCTTCACGGACTCAGCGTCCGTGAAGGGTCCCTTCACAGCTTGGGTGCCGGGTTGCTGGTCGATGATCGCGGCCATCGGGTCGGCGGCGGTGTACTCGGCTTGCCGTCAGGGTGTGCCGTGAATGGTGCGAATTGCCGTCGCGGCGTGGTGGCGGCCGGGGAGTCGAAACTCCGGCCGGCGACAATGAGCGTCGCACGGTTTTTCGGTAGCATTCCACCATGAGCGTCGCGCGCGAGGAACGGCAGCTGATCAGTGATCTTTTCGACGAATGGGGGCCGGACGAACCGACGTTGTGCGGCGACTGGACAACCCGGGATCTCGCGGCCCATCTGATACTTCGGGAAACGCGGTTCGACGCCGCGCCCGGAATCATGATCCCGGCATTCGCCGGGTACACCGAACGGGTGCAGCGTGGAATCGCGGCGCGGCCGTGGTCGGGGCTCGTGGCCGCGGTGCGTTCCGGGCCGCCGTGGTGGTCGCCGCTGGGGATCGGGTTCATCGACAACGCGGCGAACACCGTCGAGTTCTTCGTCCACCATGAGGACGTGCGCCGGGCGAGGCCGGGCTGGGAGCCGCGGGCGGCGGAGGCGGAGCGGGACAAGGCGGTCTGGCAGGGGGTGCGTTCGCTGGGCAAGGGCCGGATGGGCCGGAGCCCGGTCGCGGTCACCGCGCGTGACGGCGCGACCGGCGACGAAGTGGTGTGGAAGTCCGGCGCGGACCCGGTCGTCGTCAGCGGGGCGCCGGGCGAGTTGCTGTTGTTCGCGGTGGGCCGCGATGCCGTCCGCCTCGAATTCGACGGGGCGGAGGCGGACATCGCGGCACTGCGGTCCTCAGCTCGTCAGTTCTGATCTGCGGTCGCCGGACATCGGCTGGGCCGGGATGCCCCGGGCGGCCCGGCCGGGGTAGGGGCGAGGGGACAGGCCCAGTTCGGCGAGCCGGCCCACGTAGATCTGGTACTTGCGGCGGGCCTCGCCGAACCGGCCGGCCGAGTCCAGCGCTTCGACCAGCCCCAGGTGCGCGCTCTCGTCATAGGCGTCGCGTTCCAGCACCTTCAACCGGAATCGGATCGCCATGTCCAGATCCCGCTCGGCGGTACCGATCGCGGCCAGTGCGCTCACCACTTCCAGATACACCGACTTGGCCATTTCCCGCAGGCCCACCGCCCAGTCGGCATAGGGATTCTCCTCCAGGAAATCCCCGGTGTAGCGCGCCTCGGCGGAAAGCAGCTCGGTGCGTGCGTCGCGGTGGCCGCGGTGCCGGTCGAGCGCGGAATTGGCGTTCGCCAGGAATTCCTCGACATCGACCCGGACCGAGCGCAGCGCGACCGAGTACTTGTCGGCCACCAGGAAATGGTCCTGCGGCAGTTCCCGTCGCGGATCGAGCACCGCGCGGATGATCGACAGCGCCGCGGACAGCCGGTTCGCGCACCGGCCGGGGTCCTCGTCCGGCCACAGCGCGGCCATCAGCTGTTCCCGGGCCGTCGGCTGTCCCCGCCGGGTGATCAGGATCGCGAACAGGTCGCGGGCCTTCTTCGAACGCCACTCGTCCGGCCCCACCGGCTTCGCCCCGCGCAGCACGCGGAGGCCGCCGAGCACCCGGACCCGCAGGGACAGGTGCCCCGGCACCAGCACCTGCCGAAGCAGCCCGGCCGCCTCCTCGGCGGCGGCCGGCATGCCGAACGCGCGCAGCCGCTCGGTGGCCGTGTCCAGCCCGCTGGACGAGCCGGCGCTGAGCCGGGCGATGGCCATCTCGGCCATTGCGGCCCGCAGTTCGTAACCCGCGCTGCGCCAGATGTCCACGGCTTCGGAGAGGCCGGACAGCCGCTCGGCCTGGTCGGCCGCGCACAGCGCGCAGATCTCCAGCGCCTCGGCCAGATCCGCCCGCTGGTCGACCAGGCCCGTGGAGCCGAGCACCGCGCGCGCCATGTCCAGCGCCCGCTCGGTATGGCCGTTGTGCAGTTCGATCCACGCCGCCGTGTTCCAGGCGCCGTACTGCGCGGACCACAGCCCGGCTTCGTCCACATCGGACACCAGGGCTCTGGCCAGCTCCGGGTCATCGCCGAACACGACGCGGGCCAGCCCGGACCGCGCGATCCGCCACATCAGCAGGTTGCCCGCCTGCTCGGCGACCTGAGCGGCCTCGGTGTAGGCCACGCGGCTCAGAATGAACTGCCCGCGCAGCCGTCGTACCTCGCCGAGCCCGAACAACGCGTCGACCACCGCGCGGCTGCCCGCCGCCCGGTGGATGGTGAGCGCTGCGTCGAAGTCGGCCGCGGCCTCGGCGAGCTTTCCTTGCGCCAGCAGGGCGTCGCCGCGATGACAGCGGGCCTGTGCCCCGATTACGGTGTCATCCCCGAACGAGTGAATGATCGTCGTGAACTCCTGCACGGCACGCTCGTGCTGCCCGTTGGCCAGCGCTCGCGCCGCACCGGAGCCGGCGACGGCGTAGTGCACCAGCAGGTCGTCGGTCTCGGCGAGTTGCTGCTGGGCGCGCACCTGCCACCAGTCGGCCTCGGCCCGATCCCCGGCGAGCAGGGCGAACAGCCCGGCGGCGAGCGCGGAGAGGCCGATCGACGCCGGATCCTCGCCGGTCCGGCCGGTGCGCTGGGCGGCCCGCATCGCCGCCCGGCCCTGCTCTGGTTCGTTGCGGTACCAGTGGGCGATCGCCTTCCAGGCGGCCACTGCCATGGCACCCGGCGCGGTCAGGTCGATCGGCTCGCAGGCCTGCAGAATCCGGTTCGGCTCGCCGAGCAGGTTGTACACGGCGGCCAGCTGGGCGACGAGCGCGGGTTCGGGGGACCGGCTGCCGGCGATCGCCGCCTCCAGGCCGCGCGCCGCGGCCAGCGGTTCGCCGGACCTGATGCGTGCCCACGCCTCGATGACCTCGATCCGGGGATTCCGGTACACGGTGCCGAGCTGGGCACAGGCCCTCGCCACCTCGGTCGCCGACCCCCGTTCGAGCATCGTGGGGCCGCTGCGGGCGAGCAGGTCGGCCAGCAGTGCGGAATCACCCAGCCGCCGGGCACAGTCCAGTGCGTCGGCCGGCCGGTCGCGGGTGGCGAACCAGCCGACCGCGACCGCGAGTGCGTGCGCCCGCTCGGCCGCACTGGGTACCCCCTGCTCCTGTATCGCCGCGGTGACCAGCGGAATCGGCGCGAACCAGCTTTCCGGCTCGCGGTCGAGCAGGCCGGCCGTGGCCAGTTCGTCGAGCAGCTCGTCACTGACCGGCAGGCCGAGCCTGCGCATCAGGCCACCCTGGAACCGGGGCAGCACGGCGCACCGCCGCAGCAGATCCCGCACCCGCGCGTCGTCCGGAATCGCCTCGGTGCGCGTGTACCTCAGCACTGGGCTGCCCAAGGTGGACAGGATGGCGCCGGTCGTGATCGGCGCCCCGAGGTCACGCAGCGCCAGCAGCACCGGGGCGGGCCAGCCGCCGGTCGCTTCCCGCAGCGCGGCCACCGACGCGCCGCGCTGTTCGGCTTCCGGCGCGGGAATCCGGCGCGCCACCAAGCGGTTCAGCTCCGCCTCGCCGAACCGCAGGTCCGAGGCCTGCAGTTCGAGCGGTTCACCTCGCCCGCGCAAGGCCGTGCCCGAGATCGGCAGCCGCCCGCGGGAACTGAGCACCAGGTGCAGCCCGTCTGGGCCGCGCCAGATCAGCTCCTCGATCAGCGTGCGCAGGGACGGGCCGGCGCGCGACAGGTCGTCGAGGACCACCGTGAGGTCCCCGGTCACCACTTCGCCGACCAGCTCCGCGGCCGCCGCCTCGCCTCGGGCGGTGTCGAACTCGCCCAGCTTCCGTGCCGCCTCCGGCAGGTGTTCCCCGATTCCCGCGGCGATCCGGTCCAGCACCTGGCGTGGCGAGGTCGTGACCGATACCGCCAGATAACAGGTCCGCGGGACGAGCCGTCCCCATGCGCACAGTGCCGCCGTCTTCCCGTACCCCGCCGCCGCGATCACCAGCGCCAGCCGGTGGTTGGTGATCAGGTCCAGGCGGGCGTGCAGGTCGGGGCGGTCGATCCAGTCCGGCGCGGACACAGGCCAGCCCGTGCGAGTGGTCTGGTTCATGATCGTTTCTCCCCCTCTCGGTTCTCGGTGCGCCTTTCCAGAATGACGCAGATTTCGCAGGCCGAACCCACAGAAGTACCGAGCCCGGTCCGTGATCACCCGGATGCCGATTCGGCAGCACTCACTGTGCACTCAGCCGAGCCGAATGTCCCCCTCTAGCGTGTCACCCATGCAGACATACGTACTCCGGGTATGGGTCCCGAGGTCGTTTTCGGACGAGCAGGGACGGTTGTGTGGTATCGCCGAGCACATCTCCTCGGGGCGGACCGTGGTCTTTCGCAATGACGCCGAGATACTCAGTTTCCTCCGGGAGCATGCGAACGTGGTGAACCCATCCGAAAGATGATTGTTACGGAGTCCTGCTTCGCGCCCTCGGCTTTCCTGCGGTCGTGGTCGGTCCGGTTGACCTGGTGGCGGGCATCAGATCGGTAAGGATCAGGACACCTTGACGCAGTCGGCACCGTTGTGACGTTCTTCCTCTGCTGTCCGGCGGGCGCCGATCTTACCCAGCGGCATGCCGGTCGCCCGTCCGGGGGACGGCCTCATCCCGCCGTCATCCCGTCCTCACGCAGGACTCAGCCAAACCGAATGCCCGTGGGGCAAGCTTCCGTAGTGATGCGCGAGTGATGCACGGAGACGGCGAATCGCGGCTGGGGAGGCGACTGCGTACTTCCGCCGCACTGCCGTGCGCGTCGTTGTGCAGAAACGCCTTCTGACTCATCGGGGGGAGGGCGAGACAAGACGGGGGATTTTACGATGACGGATGCGGTTGACAGTGCCGCTCGGGACACGATCGCCATTGTCGGTATCGGCTGCCGCCTGCCGGGCGGTGCCTCGGATTACCGGGCCTTCTGGCGCAACCTGGTACAGGGTAAGGACTGCATCACCGCCACGCCGGCCGATCGGTACGACGTGGCCACCTTGGCCAGCGGGGACAAGGACAAACCCGGAAAACTCGTCGGCGGCCGCGGCGGCTACATCGACGGTTTCGACGAGTTCGATCCGGCCTTCTTCGGCATCAGTCCGCGCGAGGCCGAACACATGGACCCGCAGCAGCGCAAACTGCTCGAAGTCGCCTGGGAGGCGATGGAGGACGGCGGCCAGAAGCCGGGGGAATTGGCCGGTTCGGACGTGGGTGTGTTCGTCGGCGCGTTCACCCTGGATTACAAGATCGTGCAGTTCGCCGATCTGAGCTTCCGGACGCTGGCCGCGCACACCGCCACCGGGACCATGATGACGATGGTCTCCAACCGGATTTCCTACTGCTTCGATTTTCGCGGGCCGAGCGTTTCCCTGGACACGGCCTGCAGTTCCTCGCTGGTCGCCGTGCACCTGGCCTGCCAGAGCCTGCAACGCGGCGAAACGAATCTGGCGCTGGCCGGCGGCACCCTGCTGCATTCGGCGCCGCAGTACACCATCGCCGAGACCCGGGGCGGTTTCCTCTCGGCCGAGGGGAAATCGCGTACTTTCGACGCGTCGGCCGACGGATATGTGCGTGCCGAGGGTGTCGGAATAGTGGCGCTCAAGCGTTTGGACGACGCCCTGCGCGACGGTGATCCGGTCCACGCGGTCATCGTCGGGAGCGGCGTCAACCAGGACGGCCACACCAACGGCATCACGGTTCCCAATCCCGACGCCCAGGTTCGCCTGATCGAGCAGGTCTGTGCCGGCGCGGGTATCCGGCCCGGGGCATTGCAGTACATCGAGGCGCACGGCACCTCCACGCCGGTCGGGGATCCGCTGGAGGCCAACGCGCTGGGCAAGGCGCTGGCCGTCGGCCGCGAGCCGGGCAGCCGCTGCTACGTGGGCTCGGTCAAGACCAACATCGGGCACACCGAATCGGCCGCGGGCATCGCCGGGCTGATCAAGACCACGCTGGCGCTGAAGTACCGGCAGATTCCGCCGCACATCAACCTCGACCAGGTCAACCCCGCGATCGACCTGGCCGCGCTGCCCTTCGACATCCCTACCGAACTCACGGCGTGGCCCGAACACGACGGGCCGGCGCTGGCCGGAGTGAACTCCTTCGGCTTCGGCGGCACCAACGCCCACGTCCTGCTGGCCGAGGCGCCGCCACGCGAGCGGCCGGCGCCCGAGTCCCCGGCCACCGCCGAGTACCACGTGCTGCCCTTGACCACGCGCGATCCGGCGGCCCTGGCCGAGATGGCCGAAGGCATCCGGGGTGAACTCGCGGCCGCCGGCGGCACGGCACAGGCGGCGCGCGACATCGGCTACACGCTGGCCCGGCGCCGTCAGCACCTCGAATCGCGTCTGTCTATTGTGTACTCGACGCCCGAGTCGCTGGACGAGCGTCTCGGGGAATTCACGCGCGGCCAAGCTCATCCGCACGCGCTCACCGGGCAGTCCGGCTACCAGCGGCTGGCCTGGGTGTTCACCGGGATGGGGCCGCAGTGGTGGGCGATGGGCCGCCGGCTCTTCGAGAGCGACCCGGTCTACCGGTCGATGATCGAACTTTGTGACCAGGAGATCGGCAAGATCGCCGGATGGTCGCTGATCAAGGAGCTGACCGCGGAGCAGGCCGGCTCGCAGATGAGCGAGACCTGGCTGGCCCAGCCGGCCAACTTCGCCCTGCAGATCGCGCTTGCCGCGATGTGGCGGGCACGCGGGGTGCGGCCGGACGCCATCGTCGGGCACAGCACCGGCGAGATCGCGGCCTTCTACGAGGCCGGGGTCTACACCCTGGAAGACGCGGTCAAGGTCGCCATCCACCGCAGCCGGTTGCAGCAGAAGCTGGTCGGCACCGGCACGATGCTCGCGGTCAGCCTGTCCGAGCCGGAGGCACTGCGCCGGGTGGCGCCCTACGGCGACCGCGCCTCCGTGGCCGCGATCAACAGCCCGACCGCGATCACCCTGGCCGGGGATCGGGACGCGCTGGCCGAGATCGCCGCGGAGCTGACCGAGCAGCAGATCTTCGCCAAGTTCCTCACTGTCGGCGTGCCTTACCACAGCGCGCGGATGGAGATGATCAAGGACGAGCTGCTGACCTCGCTGGCGGGCTTGCGGGCTCGGCCGACTCAGGTGCCGCTCTACCTCACCGCGCGCAAGGCCAACGCGCACGGCACCGAGCTGGATGCCGAGTACTGGTGGGACAACGTCCGGCACAGCGTCTACTTCCACGCCGCCATCGATCGTCTCGCCGACGACGGTCACGACCTGTTCCTGGAGATCGGCCCGCACCCCGTGCTGGCGTACTCGATCAAGGAATGCCTGGCCGCGCGGGAGGCGGACGGCCTGACCGTGCCCTCGATCCGCCGCGAGGAGGACGAGCCCGCGCAGATGGCCATGTCGCTGGCCGCGCTGCACAACCGTGGCGTCGCCATCGACTGGACAACGCAGTACCCGGCAGGCGAGCAGGTGCCGCTGCCCCCGTATCCGTGGAAGCGCGACCGGTACTGGGTGGAGCCCGAGCCGGTGGCCCAGATCCGGCTCGGGCGGCTCGATCACCCGCTGCTGGGCCGCCGCACGGCGGGCGCCGAGCCGGTGTGGGAGGCCCGCTTGGATCTGGAGGCGTTGCCCTACCTGCGTGATCACCGGATCGAGGGCACCGTAGTGTTCCCCGCCGCCGGGTACCTGGAGATGGCCGCACAGGCCGTGCGCGCGCTGACCGGTGCCGTGGGCGCCGGTGTGTCCTTGGCGGACATCGAGCTGCGGAAAGCGTTGGTGCTGCCCGAAGCCGACACCCGCGCGGTGCAGCTGTCCTTCTCCTCGCAGGACGGCACGTTCGGCATCGCCACGGTGGCCGGCGAAGGTCAGGAACCGACCCTGCATGCGACGGGCGCGGTTCGGTCGCAGCAGCGTCGCGAGTTCGGACCGGCCTTGGATCTCGACGGAATTCAGGCCCGCGGTGTGCGGCATCTCGACGGCCCCGGCTGCTACGAGAAGCTGGCCGAGATGGGCTATCACTACGGCCCGGCCTTCCAGGGCATCGACGAGGTGTGGCTGGCTCCTGGCGAGGCATTGGCCCGCATCAGCCCGGCTGCCGCGCTGGGCGACGGCGCGGAGGGCCACCACGTCCACCCGGCCCTGATGGACTCCTGCTTCCAGTCGTTGCTGACCCCGCTGATCCTGGACGAGGATCGGACCGAGGGGATCCGCCTGCCGCTGACGATCGAGGAGATCCGCTTCGAGGACATCGGCGACCAGCCGATCTGGGCGCATGCGACCTTCACCCGGAAGTCCGGCAGTGAAATGACCGGCGACATCGCGGTGTACGCCGCCGATGGGCGGCCTCTGGGCCGGGTCGGCGGGTTCCGCGTCGGTGATGTGGAGAAGGCGTCCATGGCCGTCGGACTCGGCACCATCGACGGCTGGCTGGCCGGCATGACCTGGGACGAGCTGCCCCAGCTGGAGACCGCGACCGTCGGCCGGAACCTGCTGATTCTCGCCGACGAGCAAGGGCTCGGCAACGAACTGGCCGCGCTGGCCACCGAAGCGGGCGGCACCTGCCACCTGGTGCGCCAGGGCAGCTGCTACCGAAGCGGCCTCGGCGAGTCCTCCGTGGTGCCAGGCTCCGCCGAGGACCTGGGCCGGCTGCTCACCGACCTGGCTGCGGAAGGCACCCGGTTCGACGCGATCGTGCACCTGTGGCATCTGGACCTGCCGACCGTCGACGAGGTCGTCGTGGATCGGTTCGGCGAGTACGGCACGGTGGGTGGCTATTCACTGATCGCGCTGGCCCAGGCGGTCTTGAACAGCAAGGCCGCGGGCAAGCTGTACGTCGTCACCCGGGGCACCCAGGCGGTGGTGGCCGAGGACGCCGTCGAGCCGCTGGCCGCGCCCGCGTGGGGCATCGGCCGTGTGCTGTGGAACCAGGAGCTGGCCGGCAACCGCGGCAAACTGATCGACCTCGATCCGGCCGTCACCGGCCGTCACCGGGACGACGCACGGTCGCTGTTGCGGGAGATCGCTGCCGAGGACGGCGAGGACGAGATCGCCTTGCGCGGCGATGCCCGGTTCACCAGCAGGCTGCGTCAGGTCACCGAGCTGACCCGCCCGTTGCCGCCCAGGCTGCGCGCCGACGGCAGTTACCTGGTCACCGGTGCGTTCGGCGCGCTCGGCAAGCTGTTGTGCCGCACGCTGGTCAAGCGCGGCGCCCGCAGGCTGATCCTGATGGGACGCAGCAGGATGCCCGAGCGAGACCAGTGGCCGGGCCTTGACCCGGACACCCCGCTGGGCCGCAACGCAGCGTTCGTGCGGGAGCTGGAGGCGCTGGGGGCGCATCCGATCCTGGCGCCGCTGGACATCACCGACGAGCCGGCCCTGACCGCTTGGCTGGCCGGCTATCGGCGCGCGGGCTGCCCGCCGATCCGGGGCGTGTTCCACCTCGCCGGTCACGTCCGGGACACCCTGATCGCCGAGATGGACCGCGACGTGTACGACTCGGTCCACGACCCCAAGGCGATCGGCGCCTACCTGCTGCACCACCACCTGAGTGCGGAACCGCTGGACCACTTCGTCCTGTTCGCCTCGATCGCCTCGCTGGTCACCACGGCCGGCCAGGCGAACTACGCGGCGGGCAACGCTTTCCTGGACGCGCTGGCACACCACCGCCGCGCCCGCGGCCTGCCCGCGCTGAGCCTGGATTGGGGGCCGTGGGCCACCGGCATGATCTCCGAACTCGGGCTGATCGAGCATTACCGCAACAGCCGGGGAATGACCTCGCTGTCCCCGGACGCGGGCATGGCGGTGCTGGAGCGGGTCCTCGGACAGGATCACGCCCAGTTGCTGATCGCGACCGTCGTCGACTGGCCGGTCTTCCTCGCCTGGTACCCCGAGCCGCCCACGCTGGTCACCGAACTGGCCGCGGCCGCAGGCAGCGCGGAAAGCGCCGAGGGCGGCAGTCTGCTCGAAGAATTCGCGGCCGTCGGCGAAGAACGGCGCGGGGAACTGGTGACCGGGCACCTCACCGCGCTGGTCGCGGACGTGCTGCGGGTACCCGCCGAACAGGTCGATCTCGCACAGAATCTGCTTGCCCTGGGGCTGGATTCGCTGCTGGCGATGGAACTGCGGGCCCGCATCCACACCGAGCTGAAGACCGCACTGCCCGTGGTCACACTGCTCGGCGGCACGCCGATCGGCGACCTGGTCGCCCACATCTGTGACAGCCTGGCCACCCTCGTCTCGGCCGAGGGCGAGGGGACGGGTGGCAACGCGGTCGAGATCTTCGAGGACGAGACCGCGTACCCGCTGACCCAGAACCAGAAGGCGCTGTGGTTTCTCAAGCAGCTGCACCCCGACGGCTTCGCCTACAACATCGGCGGCGCGGTGGAGGTCCGGGTCGAACTCGACCCCGAGCTGATGTTCGAGGCCTACCGCGCGCTGGTCGAACGGCATCCCAGCCTGCGGGCCACTTTCACGCACGAGCGGGGACGGCCGGTCCAGCGGATCTCCGCCGAGGCCAACGCCGACGTGGCTCTGTTCGACGTGCAGGACCGCGACTGGGACGAGATCTACCGGATGATCATCGCCGAGTACCGGGCGCCGTATGACCTGGAACGGGATCCGCTGATCCGGTTCCGGCTGTTCAAGCGGGGCGCGGACCGCTGGGTGATCGTCAAGGCGGTGCACCATGTCATCTCCGACGCGATCTCCACGTTCACCTTCATCGAGGAGCTGCTGGAGATCTACGAAGGCCTGCGCCAGGGCCGCCGGGTGCAGCTGCCGCCGGTGACCGCGCGCTACCTGGACTTCCTGAACTGGCAGAACAGGTTCCTGGCCTCCCCGGAGGCGGACCGGATGCTCGGCTACTGGCGGGATCACCTGCCGGCCGAGGTGCCCATGCTGGCCCTGCCCACGGACAAGCCGAGGCCCGCGGTGCAGAGCCACAACGGCGCATCGGAGTTCTTCGCACTGGACACCGACCTGAGCGCCAGGGTGCACGCCATGGCACAGGAGCACAACACCACGGTGTTCGTGGTCCTGATGGCGGCCTATTACCTGCTGCTGCACCGTTATTCGGGCCAGGACGACGTGATCGTCGGCAGCCCGGTGACCGGGCGCACCCAGGAGGAGTTCGCCTCGGTCTACGGCTACTTCGTCAACCCGCTGCCGTTGCGGGTCGACCTGGCCGGGGATCCCACGGTGGCCGAGCTGCTGGATCAGGTGCGCACGACTGTCCTCAATGGACTGGACAACCAGGAGTACCCGTTCGTGCTGCTGGTGGACAAGCTCGGCCTGCAGCACGATCCCAGCCGGTCGGCGGTGTTCCAGGCCATGTTCATCCTGCTGCACCACCGGGTGGCCACCGAGAAGTACGGCTACCGGCTGGACTACATCGAGCTGCCCGAGGAAGAGGGCCAGTTCGACCTGACCCTGTCGGTGTACGAGGACGAGGCGGCGGGGCGCTTCCGCTGTGTGTTCAAGTACAACACCGACCTGTTCTTCCCCGAGACGATGAGCCGCATCGCCGGCCACTACACGACCCTGCTCGGCGCACTGACCAGCGCGGACGCCACAGCGCCCGCCAAGCGGACCGAGCTGCTCACCGCAGGGGAACGACAGCGCATCCTGCGGCAGTGGAGCGGCGCCCGCGAAGGCGTCGAAACCGCTGTCCCGGTGCATGAGCTGATCGGCCGGGCCGCCGTCGAGCATCCGGAGGCCGTCGCGGTGTCGGCGCCTGCAGAGTCGGGACCGGCTCGGCGGCTGACCTACGCCGAACTCGACCGGCGTTCCCGGGAACTGGCCGGGAAGCTGCGTGGCCTCGGCGTCGGCGCGGGCTCCCTGGTGGGGTTGTTCCTGGACAAGACGCCGGATCTGGTCGTCGCGGTGCTGGCTGTGCTGCGGGCGGGCGGGGCCTACCTGCCGCTGGATCCGGGATACCCGGCCGAACGGCTGTCCTACATGACCGGCCACGCCGGCGCCCGGATCGTCCTGGCCGACCGGCCTGCCCCGGCCGGGCTGGCCGAACGGGTGGTGACCCTGGCGGAACTGGCCGCTTCGGACGTCCCGCCGGCCGACCTTCCGTCCACTGTGGATCCGGCTGATCCAGCGTACGTCATCTACACCTCCGGGTCCACCGGTGAGCCGAAAGCGGTCGAGGTCGGCCATCACAACCTGGCCACGGCCTACCAGGCGTGGCGCCGGGAGTACCGGCTGGACACCGATGCCCGGGTGCACCTGCAGATGGCCAGCTTCTCCTTCGACGTGTTCACCGGCGACCTGGTCCGGGCGCTGTGCTCCGGCGGCACTCTGGTGCTCATCGGCCGGGAGCTGTTGTTCAACACCGCGCTGCTGTATCGCACGATGCTGGACGAGCGGGTCGACTGCGGCGAGTTCGTGCCGGCCGTGGTCCGCGGCCTGATGAGCTACTGCGAGCGTGAGGACAAGCGCCTGGACTTCCTGCGCCTGCTCGTCGTGGGCTCCGATGCGTGGAAGGTGGCGGAATACCGGCGGTTGCGCGCGCTGGCCGGCGAGCAGACCAGGGTGATCAACTCCTACGGCCTGTCCGAGGCCACCATCGACAGCTCCTACTTCGAGGGGACGGCCGAGGATCTCGACCCGGCCATGATGGTGCCGATCGGGCAACCGCTGCCGGGCAGTGCGCTGTACGTGCTCGACGAGCGCGGCGAACCCGTGCCGCCGGGTGTCTCCGGTGAGCTGTGGATCGGCGGCGACGGCGTGGCCACCGGCTACGTCGACGACCCGGAGCTGACCGCGCAGCGCTTCGTCACCCGGTCTCTGGACGGCGAGCAGGTGCGGCTCTACCGCACCGGCGACCTGGCGCGCTGGGATTCCGAGGGTGCCGTTCACCTGCTGGGCCGGGCCGATGCCCAGATCAAGGTGCGTGGCCACCGCATCGAGATCGGCGAGATCGAGACCAGGCTGGCCACTTGGCCGCAGCTGGCGCAAGCCGTGGTCACGACGCGCATCGACGACGGGGACACCGTGCTGTGTGCCTACTGCGTGCCGGTGCCCGGGACCGAGCTGGACCGGCATGGGCTGCGCGGTCATCTGACCGAGAGCCTGCCGACCTTCATGATCCCGTCGCACTTCGTCGAGCTGGCCGAACTGCCGCTGACCCCCAACGGCAAGGTCGACCTGGCCGCCCTGCCCACCCCGGACGGGGGAGCGGGCGAGCCGGCGCACGAGCCGCCGGTCACCCTCTACGAACAGCGGATGGCCGAGCACTGGTGCGGGCTGCTCGGCCTGGAGCGGGCCGGGCGGCAGCAGGACTTCTTCGCCTCGGGCGGCAGCTCGATCAAGCTGATCGAGCTGATCTACCACCTGCAGAAGGAATTCAACGTCACCATCCCGGTCAGCGCGCTGTTCAAGGTCACCACCCTGCACGGCATGGCCAAGACCCTGGAGAACAGCGTCCTGGGCCGGATCGGCAGCGCCGAGCCGTACCTGCGGTTCAACCCCGAGGGGCCGGAGACGGTGTTCTGCTTCCCGCCCGCGGGTGGGCACGGCCTTGTGTACCGGCAGTTCGCCACGCACCTGCCAGAGCGGCACTTCGTGGCGTTCAACTACCTCGTCGGCGCCGACAAGGTGGCCCGCTACGCCGATCTGGTCGAGTCCTTGCAAGCAGAGGGTGCCTGCACAGTGCTCGGGTACTCGCTCGGCGGCAACCTCGCCTTCGAGGTAGCCAAGGAACTGGAGCGGCGCGGACGCGAGGTGACGCACGTGATCGTCATGGACTCCTACCGCGTGCCGGAGCGGTTCGTGCTCCGCAAGGAGCACTGGGAGACCTTCGAACGAGAACTCAGTGAACACCTGCGCAGGCACACCGGCTCGGAGATCGTCGCGACGGAAACGGCCAACCAGGCCAAGGAGTACCTGGAATTCTCCAGCCGTACGCCGAACACCGGCGTGACCACGGCTCCGGTCACGGTCGTCTCCGACCAGTACAAGGTGGCGCTGTACGGGAGGGAGGCCGGCGGCACCTGGTACGGCTCGTCCACCACGAGCAACTCCGTGTTGCGCGGGTTCGGTGAACACGCCGAGATGTTCGACGAGGACTACATCGGCGACAACGCCAACCTGATCCGCGCAGTACTGGCCGGGGATCCGTCGCGGGGCGAACCACCGGCCCCGAGGACGCCCGTTACGGCCCGGCTCACCAGTTCTTCGGAGGTGACCGCGTCATGACCTCGTCCGAATCGGCCGCGCGAGTGATGCGGGACTACCCGTTCCCGGACCGGACGGGACCCGAGCTGGACGCGACCTACGCCTACCTGCGTGAGCACGAACCGGTGTCCCGGGTGCAGCTGCCCTACGGCGGCTGGGCCTGGCTGGTCACCCGGTACGCCGACGTGCGCAAGGTGCTCTCCGATGCGCGCCTGAGCCGGGAGGCCACGGTGGGCCGCGACGTGCCCCGGCCGCACCAGACGCTCATCCAGGCCGGGCTTCTGTCCACAATGGATGGACCGGAACACGCCCGGCTGCACCGGCTGACGCTGCGGACGTTCACCCCGCGCCGGATCGCCGAACTGCGGCCGCGGCTGGACGAACTCGCCTGGCAGCTCGTCGACGGCCTCGTGGCGCACGGTGCGCCCGCGGACTTCATCGAACTCCTCGCCCGGCCGATGCCGATCACGGTGGTCCGGGAGATGTTCGGGATCCCCTATGCGGACCGGGAGATCATCCAGCGGCTCGGCGGCGTGCTGATGGCCAATTCGGCGTATGGCATGGAGGAACTGCGGGCCGCGTGGGAGGAGTTCCGCCGCTACATGGCCGGGGTCGTGGCCCAGCGCCGGAAGCAGCCGGCCGGGGATCTGCTCAGCGCCATGGTGCAGGCCAGGGACGCCGACGACCGGCTGTCCGAGCCGGAGCTGGTCGACCTGGCGGTGACCATCGTGCTGGCGGGGTACGAGACCACCGCCAATCAGCTCGCCAACTACACCTACCTCCTGCTCAGCGACCGGGCCCGTTACGAACTGCTGGTCGCCGACCCGGATCGGGTGCCCGACGCGGTCGAGGAACTGCTGCGCTTCACGCCGATCCGCAACACGGCCGAGAATCCGCTGATCGCGCTGGAGGACCTGGAGGTCAACGGCACGGTGATCCGTGCGGGCGAGTCGGTGATCGCCTCCATCGCCTCGGCCAACCGGGACCGGGCGCTGACCGCGGACGGGGACCGGCTGGACCTGGCCAGAACGCCCACGCAGCACCTGGCCTTCAGCCACGGGATGCACTACTGCCTCGGTGCCCACCTGGCCAGGCTGGAACTGCAGGCCGTGCTGACGGCACTGGTGACCCGCCTGCCGGGGCTGCGGCTTGCGGTGCCCGAGCAGGAGCTGATCTGGGAGCCGGAAGTGGTCATGCGCCGGCTGGAACGGCTGCCGGTGCGGTGGTGAACGCATTCGGACGCCGAGCGCAGGCGAAAACGACATGGTGGCTGGAGGATCGGCGATGCCGGTGAAGTACGAACCGGACTGGACCACACGCGACCCGCGCCCTGGTGGGAGACCGAGGGTCATCATCATCGGCGGTGGCGTGTCCGGGATGTCCACCGGCTGCTACGCGCAGATGAGCGGCATGGACACCCGCATCTTCGAAAAGCACGTGCTGCCCGGCGGCTGCTGCACGGCGTGGTCGCGCGAAGGCTACATTTTCGACTACTGCATCGAGTGGCTGATCGGGACCGCGCCCGGCAACGACGCCAACCAGGTCTGGCGGGAACTGGGCGCGCTGGACGGCAAGACCGTCCGGGACTTCGAGATGTTCAACAAGGTCGTCGGCACCGACGGCCGGTCGGTGACCTTCTACAACGACCCCGACCGGCTGCAGCGGCACCTGCTGGAGATCTCCCCGGCGGATGCGAAGCTGATCAAGGCGTTCTGCCGGGACCTGCGGCGGTTCATCGCGATCGAGCTCTACCCGTTTCTCACGCCACCGCCGCTGCAGCCGCTGCGGGAGAAGCTGCGCACGCTGCGGACCGTGTTGCCGGCGTTCCGCCTGTTCTGGCGCACGGCCGCGACGCAAATGCACACCTTCGCCGACCGGTTCACCGATCCGTTGCTGCGCAAGGCGTTCCGCAACATCTTCTTCCAGGACCCGCAGGGCTTTCCGATGCTGCCGTTCCTGTTCAACATGGCCGGCGCCTACCACGGCAACGCGGGATTCCCGCAGGGCGGTTCGCTCGGGCTGGCCCGCTCCATCGAAGAGCGGTACACCTCACTCGGCGGCGTGATCAACTACCGGGCGCGAGCCGAACGCGTACTGGTCGAAAACGGCCGCGCCGTCGGCGTCGAGATGCGCAACGGGGAGCGGCACTATGCCGACCATGTCGTGTCCGCTTGCGACGGCTACACCACGATCTACGGGCTGCTCGAAGGGAAGTACACCAACCCGACGATCGACAAGCTCTACGACGATCTGCTGACCAAGCCGGGCAATCTGTTTCCCGCCGTGTTCTCCGTCTTCGTGGGTATCGACGGCGACCTGGACTCGGACGGCGCGCACAGCACCACCTACCTGCTCGGCTCCGACGAGGCCGCCGAGCTGCCGGGCGCCTTGCAGAACAGCCTGGTGGTGCAGCTGCGCTCGCAGTACTCCGACGGGTTCGCCCCGCCGGGCAAATCGGTGTTGCACTGCACGTACTTCAGCGATTTCGAGTACTGGCAGAAGCTGCGGGCCGCCGATCGCAAGGATTACCGGAGCCGCAAACACGCGGCGGGCGAGTTCGTGCGGAGGTTCCTGGAGCGGCGCTACCCGGGAATCGGCGAGCGGATCGAACTGGTGGACGTGGCCACCCCGGCGACGACGAAGCGCTACACCGGCAACTTCAACGGCAGCATCCTGGCCTGGAAAGCGTTCTCCGACGCCGAAGACGTGGTGACCAAACTGACCAACAAGGACCGGATGCAGCTGCCCGGCCTCTCCGGCTTCTCCATGGCCGGGCAATGGGTGTCGATGGGCGGGCTGATCCGGGCCGCCTCCTCCGGCCGGTTTCTCGCCCAGTTCCTGTGCCAGGAGCTGGGCGTGCGGTTCCGGGCGTGGGAGAGCGGGGGAACCGAGCCCTGGCATCGCGACCGGCTGGGCTACCTGCCCCAGCTGGACGCGCGGCCCGTGCGCCTGGGGAGTGCCGAATGAACGACGACCGGAAGTCGATGATCATCATCGGCGGCGGGCTGGGCGGGCTGTCCACCGGCTGCTACGCGCGGATGAACGGGTACCGGACCCGAATCCTGGAGATGCACGAGATCCCGGGCGGCTGCTGCACCGCCTGGGACAAGGGCGACTACACCCTGGACTGCTGCATCAGCTGGCTGCTGGGCAACGGCCCCGGCAACGAGATGCATCAGATCTGGCTGGAGCTGGGTGCCTTGCAGGGCAAGCAGATGCGGCACTTCGACGTGTTCAACGTCGTGCGCGGCCGCGACGGCCGGGCGGTCTATTTCTACTCCGATCCCGACCGGTTGCAGGCCCACCTGCTGGAGATCTCGCCCGCCGACGCGAAACTGATCCGGGACTTCTGCAACGGGCTGCGCAAATTCCGCAAGCTGCTCGCCGTTTACCCGTTCCTCAAGCCGGTCGGGCTCATGGGCCGGTGGGAACGCTGGCGGATGCTGGCCTCCTTCGCGCCGTACTTCAACGTCATCCGCAAGTCGATCACCACCCTGATGACCGACTATTCGGCGCGGTTCACCCACCCACTGCTGCGGGAGGCGTTCAACTTCGTGCTGTACGAGAAGCACAAGAACTTCCCGGTGCTGCCGTTCTACTTCCAGCTCGCCTCGCACGCCAACCTGTCCGCGGGCGTGCCGGAGGGCGGTTCGCTCGGCCTGTCCCGCTCGATCGAACAACGCTATCTGCGCCTCGGCGGGCAGATCGACTACAACACCAAGGTCGAGGAGATCCTGGTCGAGGACGATCGCGCGGTCGGGGTGCGGTTGAGCGACGGGCAGGAGCTCCGCTCGGACATCGTGGTCTCCGCGGCCGACGGCCCGACCACGGTGATGAAGTTCCTCAAGGGCCGCTACCTCAACGAAGACTACCGACGGCTCTACACCGAGACGATCGGGGAGCCGGGCATGGTGTTCCCCGGCTACTTCATCCTTTTCCTCGCCCTGAAAAAGACCTTTCCCGGCGTCGACCCCTGCACCACCTACCTGCTGACCGAAGACGAGGCCGCCGAGATGATCGGCATCCGGCACCCGAGCATCAACGTGCAGTTCCGCAGCCTGCACTATCCGGAGCTGTCGCCGGAGGGCACCACGATCGTCTACGCCACCTACTTCTGCGACATCGCGCCGTGGCGGGAGCTGGACGAAGGCCCGGAGCAGGTCACCCGGGTCCGCGCCGGCGAGAAGCTGCACACGCTGCCGGTGCGGCACGGCCGGGCCTATTCCCAGGGCAAACGCCAGGTGCGGGAGGCGATGCTGAACTTCCTGGAACAACGGTTCCCCGGCCTGCGGGACGCCGTGGTGGTCCGCGACACCTCCACCCCGCTGACCCAGGTCCGCTACACCGGCAACCACGACGGCACCGTGCTGGGCTGGCAGCCGTTCGTGGAAAGCGGGGAAAAGCTGGAGGAACTGGTCAAGAAACACGGGCCCGGGCTGCCGGGGCTGGCCGGTTTCTACCAGTCCGGGGTGTGGGCGACCACCGGCGGCCTGATCCGCGCCGCCGCCTCCGGCCGTCAGGTCATGCAGTTCGTCTGCCGCGACGACGGCAAGGAATTCACCGCGAGCATCGACGAGACGGCACCACCGCCCACGCACGTCGTCATCCCAGTGGGCACAGCGCCGGTGCCGGGGCACGAGCCCGAGCACAGCAGGACGTTCGAATCGCTTTGACCGGAAGCCACGCTCAGGCAGAAATGGGAAACAAATCGTGAAAATCGAGAAGTGGGTCGTGCGCGAGCACATCGAAGGCGTTCCCGACATCGACCGGATGTACGAGAAGGTCGCCGAGGACATCGACACCGATCTCGCCGATGACCAGATGCTGCTGCGCACCCGGTATGTGGCGGCCGACATGTACCTCCACGGGATCTCGCTGGACACCCCGCTCGGCGACCACGTCGGCGGCGCTTCGGTCATGGAGGTGCTGGAGGCCGGGCCGCGGGCCGCCTTCCGGCCGGGTGACCTCGTGCACGGCTTCGGCGGCTGGCGCAGCCACCTGGTCGGCACCGGGGCGGCCGAACTCTGGCAGACCGGCACGTTCCCGATGGTGTTCCCGGCTTTTCACCGGCTCGATCCCGGCGACTACGACGAGAAGCTGCCGGTGTCCACGGCCCTGAGCATCATGGGCGGACCCGGCCTGACGGCTTGGGGCGTACTGAACAGGTTCATGACCGTGGAACCCGGGCACACCATGGTGATCAGCGGGGCGACCGGCATCGTGGGCACCTTGGCCGGCCAGCTGGCCAAGCGCGCGGGCGCGCGGGTGATCGGCACGACCGGTTCCCCGGAGAAGGCCGATCGCCTGCGCGAGCTGGGTTTCGACGAAGTCGTGCACTACCGCCACGGCGATGACGCGGAGACGATCGGCGATGCCCTGCGCAAGGCCGCGCCCGAGGGCGTCGACCGGTACCTGGATCACCTGGGCGGCAACATCACCGACGCAGTGTTCACCCTGCTCAACATCGACAGCCAGGTCGCGGTGTGCTGGCAGCTGGCGACCCAGGTCGGCCAGGACTACGCCGGCCCGCGGCTGCTGCCCTACATCATGTTCCCGCGCACCACGATCCGCGGCATCTTCTCGCTGGAGTGGTTCAGCGAAGAGAACTGGGCAGCGTTGCATCGTGAGGTCGGCGGTCTGGTCCGAGCCGGCGAGATCGCCTACGACCAGACCGTGCACCACGGCATCGACAGCTTCCCCGCCGCGTACCGCAGCCTCTACACGGACAGATCCGGCAGCCGTGGCAAAGTGATCGTCGAGTTGTGAGCGGGCGCTAGGAACGACCTTCCGCGAACCGCGATTCCGGCCGTGCAAGACCGTATCCGGCGACGGCCGGCCTGCCCCTGCGGCCACTACCTGCCCTCAGTCGTTTTCCCCGATTACAGGAGCTTTTTTTCATGCAAGACGTCACTTCCACGCTCGACCGGTCCGCTGCGGGCGAGGACGAGGTCATGTTCGACATCGTGTCCTCGCCCGCCCCGCCCCGTTCGGACATCCTCCGGCTCGCCGCGGGCACGCTCGCCGCGATCCGGATCCCCGGCATGCTGAGCCCGCAGCGATGCACCGAGGTGATGGTCGAGCTGGCCAACTGCGAGTTCGACCATTACGACCCCGCCCAGGTCTTCCCGCCGGTGGCCAAGTTCGGCATCGGCATCTCGGATTTCTACAGCGCGGACGGGCTGCGCCAGGAATACTGGGCCGAGGCCGAACAGGCCGCCAAGAACTGGCAGGCCCTGTTCACTGACGACGATCCGGTGCAGGCCGTCCTCGACCAGCTCGCCCGGAGCTGGGACGGCCCGGTCAGCCGCGCCACGATCGACGGACAGGAGTGTTTCGTCGGCGTCGTCCGCCAGCTGACCGGCGGTTCCCGCATCCACTACGACGAGATCGCCCGCGATTACCCCTACCTGTTCGACACCCCGCCGATCGTGCAGTTCGGCTTCAACTGCTACCTCGCGGTGCCCGAATCCGGCGGCGAACTCACGGTGCACCGCCGGCGCTGGCTCCCCCGCGACGAAGACCACCGCGACGGCTATGGCTGGGCGCCACGCGTGGTCGCCGGCGAACCACACGTCACCCTGCACCCGGAGGTGGGGGAGGGCATCTTCTTCGACTCCCGCAACTACCACCGCATCGGCGCCAACACCGCCGGCCGCCGCGTCGCGCTCGGCTTCTTCATGGGGGTTACTGCGGAGAACCGGCTCATCCTCTGGTCCTGAGGAGTCTCGACACTGATGCCCGGGTGGCGGTGCCACCCGGGCATCAGTGCGTGCGCAGGACGCGACTCCGTGCACCGGATCTGCCGAATCTCCATACCCACCACTTGATCCGGGCCTCGGGCTTCAGCGCGGTGCAGCGTCAGGCGCCTGCGTCGTCTGCTGCTTGAAGGCTTCGCGGGCAACCGGGTGGTCGTCCGGGAGGATGACCGCTTTGTGTTCCTCTTGGGCGAGTGCGACGGCGTCGCCGGCCGAGGTGCCGTGCCGCGCGAAGACCATCCGAACGCGGCCGTCTCCCTGCCCCCGGGGTGAAACGGGCGTCACCGCGACGTGCGTGCCGTCATCGAGCGTGACCCACAACGGAAAGTCGTCGTAGCGGATGAAGTCGCCGGCCTTGACCGGTAGCGGGTAGTGATGCTCGCCCGCGGCCGCGGGCAGGATGCCTTGGTGGTCGGTCCGGCTCAACGGCACGCAGCTGTTGAACAGTGAGTCGGTGTACCGGGCGACATCGTCGGCGGTCTTGATCGGGGTGGACAGGATGTCCGGCGCGTCGGCGTAGCCCAGTTTCTCCAGCGCGGGCAGCGTGTCAGGGAACGCCCGCACCAACGTCGCGGCGTCCTGCCGGAGACGGTCGACCTTCACCGGATCCGCGCAGAATTGCATGCTCCACTCGATTCCGGCGCGCGCCAGGAATATCCGCCAGCCGTCGTGGCCGCGCACCCACAGGCTGCCGCCGTGGTGCATCTCCCACGGCGCCGGACCGTACGGGAGTCCGTCGGCGGGGAACGTGGCGAGGATCTTCTTCGCGGTGCGCTTGGCGGCGGTGAACCACCGTGAGTCCGCGCGTTGGGGATGATCGGCGACGAACACGCTCCAGGGATGCGTTTCCGTGGGCGTGGTGTGCGTGCCGGCTGCCTTCGGTGGTGCCATGGCCGCGCCCCCTTCACTTACTCACCATGCAGGAGCGTTACTTCGCAGACTGACGCCCGCAGCGGCGAGCTACCGCTGATCGGGTCGCTGGGTTCCTGGGGCAGGACGAGGTTGAGGTTGGCGCTGCCGGGCCCGTAGGGCGGGTATCCGGCCAGGCCGAGTTCGGGGCAGGCCTGCCACCAGCCGTGCTGGCCGCATACCACCGACGGGTCCAGGTTGGCGTTGAGTTTGGCCCGGGCGCGGACGGCGCCGGTCGGCGTCGCGATGCTGACCCACTCGCCTGCGGCGATGCTGCGGGCGAGTGCGGTGTCCGGATGGATCTCGACCTGTGGGTCCGGGGCGGATTTGCGGAGGCCGGCGATGCCGCGATCCTGGGACTCGCAGAACCACAGCGACTTCGCGCAGGTGAGAATGAGCGGGAATCGCCCGGCGAGGTCGGGACGGGATCGCGGGCTGGTCTCCGGCTCGGCGAAGGCCGGCAACGGTGGCTGGCCGGCGGCGTGGAGGGTTTCGGAGTACAACTCGATTTTGCGGGTCGGGGCCCGGAACCCACCGGTTTCGCGGTACTTGCGGTAGCCGGTGATCAGCGGGACACGGACCCCTGCCGGGTTGTCGCGCAGCTGCTCCAGGGTGATACCGCTCGGTTCGAGCTGGTGGCGGAACGCGGCGTCGATGTCGCCGCCGAAGAACTGCTCGCCGAGTCCGAGGCGTTCGGCCAGCGCGAAGATGATCTGCAGATCGGACCGGGCTTCGCCGCGTGGTGCCGCGACCGGGGTGCGCAACTGGACCAGCGACTGGGCGTCCTGGCTGGTCTCGAACCCGATCCGCAGTGCTTCGGCCTCGAACGCGCTGGTCACCGGTAGGACGATGTCGGCGAGTTCGGCGGTCGGGTTCATGAACAGGTCCGCGTGGACGACGAAGTCGATGGCGGCCAGGGCGTCCCGGCCACGGGCGCTGTCACCGTGCGCCATCACGAGGTTCGCGCCGAACGTCACCAGGGCGTGAACCTGCCCGGCGAGTGCTGCGCGGTAGAGATCCGAGCCGGTCACGAAGCCGAATCGGGCCGGCCCCAACGGGCGGTCGGCGGCTCCGATGGTGCCGGCGTCGCCCTCTGGAGCGACCATCGGTGCTGCCGGATTGGCTGGCACGGACGCGAACAGGACGTTGCCGCCCGGCGCGTCGAGGCAGCCTGTCAGTGCGTACAGCACGTCGATCGCGCGCACGGCCTGGGTTGCGTTGCTGTGCTGCTCCAGCCCGCTCCAGGTGTAAAAGGCGACCGGGCGCGACTCCCACAGGGTCCGGGCCGCGGCCTCGGCCTGCGCCGCGGGCACGCCCGTGATGGGCTCTGCGATGTCCGGCGCCATGCGGGCGCATTCCTGGGCCAGAACGGCGAAGACCGGGCGACACGCGAGCGGTCCGTCCGCTGCCTGCACCTCATGCGATCCGCTTAGACCGTGTCTCATTTGGTTGTGTTGCCAAGTAGGCGATATCGTTGATCAACGATGAGCGATGTGGAGAAGTGGTGTCCGGAGCCGTTGTGGCTGCTGGCGTATCCGTTGTTGCCCGATGCGCCG
>NZ_QZFV01000107.1:0-43117 GCF_003600245.1 Amycolatopsis panacis | reverse complement strand
TCCCGCCTGGCCTCAACCGCCAGCCGCGTAGCCCGCTCCCGCAACTCCTCAGGATACTTCCGTGGTGCCGCCATGACTGTGAATCCTCCGGGTGTTCGATGTCTCCATCAAACCCGGGGCGGGACATAGGTCCAGTCGCTAGCCTGATTGTATGGGACTCACAGCGGCCGAACTCTTCGACGTTCTTGGCCAGGATTATGAGACAGCCTTCGCAGGCCTGACCGCCCAGCGTGAAGAACTCGAGTGGCTGCTCGACGAACTGCCCGGCCGGGCTCGGGTGCTCGATGTCGGCTCGGGCACCGGCCGTCCTAGCGCCGAACTACTGACTGCGGCCGGCCATTCCGTGACCGGCTACGACGTGTCGCCGCGTATGGTCGAGATCGCCCGCGAGCAGGTCCCAGCCGCCAGCTTCGAGGTTGCCGACCTGCGGACGCTGTCGTTCCCGCCGGACAGCTGGGACGCCATCACCGCGTTCTTCACGCTGCTCCAGGTCACTCGTGCCGAGATCGACACCGCCCTCGCTGCTTTCGCCTCATGGCTCGCCCCGGGCGGCATCTTTCTGTTTGCCACCGTCCCTGCCGACATCGAGAATCTCGACATTGAGTTCATGGGCCAGCCTGCCACCGTCAGTAGCTACACCCAGGACGTCTACCGCGACAAGCTTGCTGGCCTTGGCTTCGACGTCGTGCGGCAGCGCATGGTCGAGTTCCAACCATCCCATACAGAGGCAGGCCCGGAGGTGGATCTGTTCATCGCGGCTCGCAAGGTCTGACGGAGTTTCACCGACCGCATCGACACCGCTACGAGTCCACGGCACCCAACCCCGGATGAGCAGCGCAGTCCGCCGACGGGCCATCCCGCAGAGCCGCCCACTGCCGCTGAAGGTGCGCCGCGATCCGCGGATCGATCGGCCTGAGCACGTCCAGAGCTTCCTCGACCTTGGCCCGGCCGTCGTCGCGTTCGCCGAGCGCGTAGAAAATCATGCCAAGCTCGCCGAGGGCTTCGGCCTTTCCAGGGGTATCGCCACATTCCTCGTAGGCTTGCAGGCTTTCCACGCCCACTCGCCGTGCCCGTACTAGATCGCCCGTATGCCGGTACGCCCGGGCTAGCGGGACGCCGGTGTACCCGCGCCCATGTGGAGTTCCTTCGTTACCCTGCAATGCGAAGGCATGGTTACCGTGCTCTAGGGCGAGATCCGTCTTGCCGAGCTCGAGGTAGGCACGCCCGAGGTGGGTGTGCGCGTAGGTTTCCCCCACCAACGAGCCGACCTGTTTCGCCACCGCCAATCCCTGCGCGCACAGCCGCGCCGCCTCGACGAAGTTCCCGCGTTCGTACATGATGTTGCCGAGCCCAACGTAGGCGAAACTGAGGATCCATGTCGGGCCGAGCTGCTCGGACACAGCCACCACGCGGGAGTTGAGTTCCCAGGCACGGTTCAGATTGCCGCGCCGCAGATACGCCTCGGCCAATTCCTCCGCTGCGGGGACGATACGCTCCGGATCCTTGGCTTGCTCGGCCGCTTGTAGCGCAACCTCGAAGGTGTCGATCCACACTTGCCACGGCCGGCGGTGCAAGTAGAAGTCGAAACAGTCCAGGGCAAGCCGCCAAGCCGGAAACAACAGGTGATGGTGCAACGCCAGCTCGCCGACTCCAGCGAGGTTGGGCAGCTCGGTCTCGTACCACCCGGCGGCTTGGTCGAAGGTGGTGATCGGCGCGGGCGTGACGCCGTCCGGGGCCGGGCCGAGGTCGAGGTGATGTTCGGGCCGGTTCGGCCAGATCGCCCACGAGGCCTTGTTGGCTGTGTAGAGGTACCAGTCCACCAGTCGGCGAATCGCGGCGTGTCGTTCGTTGTCCCACCGAGGATTGGCAGCCTCCTCGGAGGCGTAGTCGCGCAGCAAGTCATGCAGGCTGAACCGGTGCATCGTGATCTGCTGCACAAGGTGCGCCTGCACCAGCTCCGCCAGCAGCCGGGTCGCGTCACGCACTGGGATTGCTACTAACGCCGCAACCGCCGCGGCGCTGATATGCAGGCCCCGGTGCACGCCGAGCAGTCGGAACACCTGTGCCTGCTCCGGCCGTAGCGACTCATAAGACCAGCGGAACGTCGCCCGAACCTCGGTCGCGTCGTCATCCTCGACCCGCAGCTCCAGGCGCCCACGCTCGGCAAGATCGTCTGCGTGCTGCTGGACCGTCATCAGGTCGTTCGCGGCTACCCGTTCGGCAGCAATGTTCAGCGCGAGCGGCAGCGCTCCGCACAGCTCCACCAGGCGAGCGATTGCATCCGGCTCAGCCTCGGCGCGAGCCTCGTCGATAAAGCTCGCCATCAGTGCAGCGGCATCCAGAGCGTCCATCGGCTCCAGCCGTACCGACTTCGCGTGGGCTTCGATCACCACGCCGGACAGCCTGGTACGGCTGGTGATCAGCACCGACGTGTTCGGCGTCCCCGGAAGGACCTGCGCGACCTGGCGGGAATCGCGGGCGTTGTCCAGCACAATCAGCACGTGCTGCCCGACGCTGCGACGCTTCTCCAGTTGCCCCTGCAACAAAGCCAGCCGCAGCTCGTCGGTGCCGGGGATGCGGTCGTCCCGCACGCCCAGCCCGCGCAACAGGCTTTCCAGGACCTCCCCCGGCTCTGCCGGTGGCCGAGGCCCATAACCGTGCAGGTCGGCGTAAAGAACCTGCTCGAACCTATCCGCGTTCGAGTTGGCCCAATGGCGAGCAAGCGCGGTCTTGCCGACACCCGGTGGCCCGGCGACAAACACCACCGTGGATCGGTTTGGCATCTCGTTGGGAGCAACGATCAGCAAATCGGTCAATGCAGTGAGCGCTCGAGCTCGGCCGACGAAATGCAGCGGCGGCGGGGGCAGACCCGCATATGGTTCGGCGCGAGCCGCTGTCGCCAGTTCGAGCAGCGCACCCTTGGTATCCAACACCCGGTCGAGCTGCTCCGCGTGATCCGTGGTCGGCGACAATTGCCCGGCCTCGAGTCGTGAAATAATGCTATGGTGCACATAGGCCACCTTGGCCAATTCCCGCTGGGTCATTCCTTGACGGACCCGGACACCTCGAAGAGCCTTACCAAACTGCTCAGCGGCCGTCAACGGGCGTGCAGGCAGTTTTGCCGAGCGAGATTCCTCCCTGTCAGACACGCCACCACTTCCCTCCTGCCCCATGAGTGGATATTGCCATATCGCGACAGCAGCACCGTCCGGACCTGTGGACAACCAGTCCGGCAAATGGGACCTTGCCGTGGATCGGCGTCTGGGCAACGGTCCAGACACCCGGCTGGCGCGGCTGCCGCCCCACCCGCCAGCACAGCCCAAACCTCCATACAGTCAGGCAAGTCATCTGTCGCCGTCGGACGCTGACCTACCGCGCCACTACTTAGGCGTTTGCCTTGAGCGCGTACAACGTCGGCACACGAGGCGCATCCCCGCTTCCTCGCCACCACCCGTAGTCAGTCTGGACCATCCACGGCCATCGCTGAAACGGCAGAACGTCCGGCTCGATCAAGTGATCGATCTTCAGTCCGGCCAGTGCGAGCGCGGTCACCACCTCGCCCAGGCCGTGGGGCCACTCATAGTGCACGGTGTCGCCCTCAAGCGGGGGACCATCGGTGTAGGTACGGCTGCTGTCGCGCTCGACGGCGCCGCGACCTCCCAGATAATCGTGGCGGACAGTCAAGTCCACCGGATTGCCCGGGCGGACAGTCGTCCCGAACGCGTTGAGCAGGGGGTGAAATTCGACGACGTACACGAAACCTCCAGGCCGCAGCAGGCCTGCCACGACCTGTGCCCAGCGGGTGAGGTCAGGCAGATAACACAGCGAGCCCTTGCCGGTGTAGACGATGTCGAAGCGGGCGCCGCCGAGCACGTCGACCGCGTCATAGACGTCGGCCCGGACGTAGGAGATCTCGACCTTCTCGTTGCGCGCGGCGATATCGGCCTGCTCGACCGACCGTGCCGAGAAGTCCAGGCCGACGGTGCGGGCGCCGGCCTTGGCCAGAGCCATCGTCTCCACACCAAGGTGGCACTGCAGATGGACGACATCCTTACCCGCGAGATCGCTAAGGGCGTCCCACTCGAACGGCAGGATCCAGTCCAGCGGGTCACGCCTGCCGAGAGCGTAGAAATCGCTCCGAGCATGAATCCGGGTCCGCGCGTCCCAGTTGCGCTCGTTGAAGGCCATCTGCCGTTGGGTGTCGATGTCGAAAGCCATGGTCAACGGGTACCACACCGTGCGCCACTTTCCGTGTCCTCCGCACTAGTAGGGTGTCGCGGCTAGGTCTTGGGATATAGGTGGCGGAGCTTGACGCGTGCGTCGTCGGTAGTGAACTGCCAGTGGATTTGACGTTGGTCGGTATTGGTGGGGTGTTGCCATGCGGTGAGTTCGGTATTGAGAGTGTCGAGGTCGTTGATGAGGCGGTCGATGCATTGCTGGGTCAGTGCGGAGAGTTCGATTTCGGCGATGTTGAGCCAGGATCCGTGTTTGGGGGTGTGGTGTATCTCGAGGCGCTGAGCCAGCGCGAAGGCTTCTGCGGGTTCGAAGGCTTCGTAGAGCGAGGCGATGCCGTGGGTACCGAGGTTGTCCATCACCAGCACCACGGTCTCGGCGTCGGGATAGTCCACGGTCAGGAGTTCTTTGACCTGCCCGGCCCAGTCGATCCTGGTTCGCCGGGAGAGGGCGTGCACGCGGCGCCAGCCGCGCAGGTGCTCGACCCAGACGAAGATCGAGCAGGTGCCGCACCGGATGCATTCACTGTCTTCGCGGATGTCCTGGCCGGGCTGGGCGGGGAGCGGGTCGCGGACGTGGCCGAGTAGCTGAAAGGGCTTCTCGTCCATGCAGACCACGGGGCGGGTGGCGTCGCAGGGCCGGGCGTAAACCGCGATCACCTCCTCCATACAGGCCGCGAACTGGGCGTTCGCCTTCGGCGGAATGGTCCAGCATTTCTTCAGATGAGGACGCAGTTCCGTTTTTTAGGACCCGGCCGATGGCGGAGTGGTCCAGGTTCGGGATATCTTCGATGAGCGCGACGTGCTTCTCCAGCAGCCGCAACGACCACCGGGCATACCCCGCCGGCGGCTGCGAGCACGCCAGGGCGATCAGCCGCGCCTCGACCTCACCGGTCACCGGGGACGGCACCGGCGGATGCTCGCGCTGCTTGCGCTAGATCGTGGCCCAGATGTCACCACCGGTCTCGGCGAAGCGCTTGGCGACCAGCCGCAGCGTCTCACCCGATACCCCGACCCGCGCCGCGATCGCCTCTTTCGCGTCCACCTCGCCCACCGAGATGTCCAGCGCCAGCAGCACCCGCGCCCGCATGATCATCGACGCCGGATGAACACCCGTCGTGGGCACCCGGATCAACTCCGCGCGATCCCGCGCAGTCAACCTGACAGGCCGCTTCTTCTGCGAGGGCATCACAACCGTCCTTGTTCGACAGGGGAACGACCTGCCGCACAACAGCATCCCAGCCACGTAGACCACAACTAAGCAGCGACACGCTACTAGCCGGTTCCGGGGCAGGCTGCCGCGAAGTACCTGGTCAAGGCCGGTGCCAGTGATCCTCGTTGGTTGAGAAGGCAACCAACACCTGCCGTACAGCGGCATGTTTCAGGGAAAAAAGCAACACCTACCCCTTGCCACACTGCGCTCATCCCAGCACACTCGCAGTGATAGAAGGGGAAGGGCATGCACTACATGCGGAGGTGGCTGGCCAAGACGTCACGTGGTGCGTCTGTCCCAGGTGAATAGGCCAGTCAACGATGTAGCCGCCGACTGGAGTTGGAGCCACACTGCGGGCTACCGACTTCATGAAAAGAACCTGCGCGGACGAACGAATGAATGAAGACCTCAAAACGTCACAAGTCGCAGGCTCCGGATGCAGCCAACCGCACGTGGGGAAATCGATCTGAAGGGGATACGATGATGACCGTCGGGGAATACCTGCGACGACCGCTCAGTTGGACAAAATCTGTGCACCCCAGATGTACTCGCGGGGACTGGGGCTGGCCCGAGACGGCCGACCTACTATCGATACGCAAGGGTGATGCGGGTGCTGCGGCACCACTATGTTGACTCCTATGCCACATTCCGACGCAGGCCGGTTGGACTGAGGAGAACGTCCTGAAGGGGATGTCATTCGTGTCAGTGGACACCTCGGTGCTGGAGGGTCCGGCTGTCGAGGTCTCGCGTCGAACTAAAGGGGAGAGGAAGCCTTGACCGTGACACGGCCAACCCATGCGGGGACACGCCAGCAGTTTGGAGAACCAGCACCCCGCACCAGTGAGACCAAGCTGACGTCGACGGCTGCCCAACCTGCGGCCGGCCACCTTGCGACACCGTCACGGGACTGGGTGCCCGCTGGACCTGGGCGCGGCAAGCCCCTACCCACCTGCGGCACATTCTCAATCGTGGCTGCGCGGCCGCGGAGCCGGAATGGGTCTTCTGTGGACACCTGTCGACGCGGAAGTGTGTATTCGAAATGGGGGAACCGTTTGTGGCCGAGCACGGCGATTATCAAGTGAAATACCGCATGCTTGGACCATTGCGTATTGATTTTTGCGGGCAGAGTGCGGTGCCCAGTGCGCCGAAGCTCAGAATGTTGCTCACGCTGTTGCTGTTCAACGCGAACCGGCCGATCGCCACGCCTGTCCTACTCAAGGAGCTCTGGGGGGAGAACCCACCGGCCAGTGCGATGAACACCTTGCAGACCTACGTCTTTCAGTTGCGCAAGTGGCTCGCCGACAGCTGCGGCTCCACCCCGGACGAAGTGGGCCGCGACCTTCTTGTGACTGATGTGGACGGTTACGCGCTGCGCGTGCGTCGTGGCGAACTGGACGTCCATCTGTTCGAGGAGCAGGCACTGGAGGGCAGTCGGACCCTCGCCGCCGGGGAGCACGCCGCCGCCGCGTCGCTCCTGCGGGTGGCGTTGGAGTTGTGGCGCGGCCCGATCGTCACCGACTTCCAACCGGAACGCGGCATCCAGGCGCACATCACACGGTTGGAGGAGCGGCACCTGTACGTGCTTGAACAGCGCATCGAGGCGGACCTCAACCTCAACCTGCACCAGGAGTTAGTCAGCGAACTCGCCTCGCTGGTGGTCGAGCACCGACTGCACGAAACTTTGCACGCGAAGCTGATGATCGCCCTACACCGCTCCGGACGGACCTCGGGCGCACTCGACGTCTTCCGCCGACTGAGAGAGGAGATGGTGGACCAGCTCGGCATCGAGCCGTCCTTTCGGTTACAGGCGCTGCATCGGGCGATTCTGTCCGGCACCCGGTTGCTCGACTGGGCGCCGGGCCGCGGTGGCGTCCGTTCGGTGCTAGACCTGATCGCCGCCAGCGGCTGAGCCGTCGGGACGCCGGACCCGAGTCGGGGTCGGAGCATCAACCGCACATCGGGTCGATGCTCCGACCCCGCGTTTATCCGTCGAACCTCCCGGGCAGGCATTCGAGCAGAGCCCACCCGTGCCCGGGCCTGTTGTTCAGTTGAAAGCCAGCGGACTCGAGCATCCTGGTCCACTCCTCGAGCGTCCGCTCCCGGCCACCGAACAGCACCAGCATGTCCATGTCCAACAACCTGCCGTGGCTCAGTTGGTTCGGCGGCGGCAACACCTGGTCAATGATCGTCAGGCGCGCATCTGTGTCGCCGATGGTCCTTCGCACCCTGCGTAGCAGGGCCAGTGCCATCTCGTCCGACCAGTTGTGCAGCACCGCCTTGATCAAGTAGATGTCGCACCCGGTCGGCAGTGGCACCTCGAAGAAGTTGCCGGGCACCAGGGTCGCGCGATCCAGTACGCCGTGCTCCCGCAGCACCGTGGGCGCGTTGGCGACGACGTTGGGCAGGTCGATCAGAAATCCGCGCAACTCCGGCTGACGGCTGAGCAGGTTGGCGAGGAAGTACCCGTCGCTTCCGCCGATGTCGACGAGCGTGCTGTGGCCGGGAAAGGTCAGGTCCTTGAAGTCACCGTGCACCATCCGGCGGCTCCAGTGCATCATGAACCTCTCGAAGAACGCGCCGATCTCGGGCTCCTCGCGCAGGTACTGATAGAACGGTATGCCGAAGGTCCGCTCTAGCACCGGTTCGCCGGTACGCACGCTGTGCAGCATCTCGTTGTACGGCCGGCGAGTAACGTCGAGGTTATTGTACTTGACCAGTGGCAGCACGCTGTTGGGGTGGCTGGAGAGTAGACCGCAAGCCAACGGCGTGAGCTGGAAGGTCTGCTGCGGTTCCTCCCGGAAGATACCGACCGACGCGGCACATCGAAGGACCCGGTAGAGCGAGTCCGTGTGCGAGCCAGATTTCGCGGCGAGGTCGATCACCGAGTTGGTGCCGTCGGCCACGAGGTCGGCGATGCCCAGTTCCGCGAGCACGTGCACGACACGTGCGAGACGCTCGCCGCACGCCAGCAACAGGATCTGCTGTGTGAAGAGGTCCTCGGCGTCCTGTGCCGCGGACTCCCGATGCGCCTCCTGCTCGATGACTGCCTTGACGTGCTACATCTGAACGCGAGTCCTTCCGTTGAGATAGTCCGCCATCGCCTCGTCCGTGCGGCCGGCGCCGAGCTTCATCGCGAACTCCTGACACCAGGTCATCTCGGTGCCCGACCCGACTTCTTGGTACGACCAATGGATGTTCATGTGTTGAAACGGGCCGGTCTCGGTGCGCCGGGCGTCTGCGGTTCCGGCCTGCCGGTTCGTCCGGCGCTCGGAGACCCAGGTCCACACGTTGCCCTGTTCGTCAGGCACGGTCGTCAGCCGGAACGTGACGGTGTCCTGAGCTCGGCCCAGAATCTCGACGGAGGCGTACTCCTCGAACAGAGTGACCCAGGACTCAACGTCATTAGTCATCCGCCACACGAGATCCAGCGGGGCGTCGATCATAATCTTGTTCTCGATGCGCGTACCCATCACACACTCCTGGCCAGCGCACCGTTGACCAGATGGACTAAGGTCGCGGGCGTGGTGTGCTCGGTGGTCAGCTCGTCCGGGAAGGTGATGCCGACATCGCGCCCGATCTGACCGATGATCTCGATCAGCGCCACCGAGTCGTAGCCCAGTTCGTCGAACGGGACATCTGCGGCAGAATCGTCTAGCGCATGGACTTCCGGTTCTCCCGCACACTCCCGCATGATCACCAGCAGGTCGTCTAGAGTGAACCTACTCATGTCGTTCCTTTCGTAGAACCATGGCCGAGTTGAATCCACCGTGACCACGGGCGATCACGAGCACAGCGTTCGCGTGGCACCTCCTCCGTCGGCCGAGCACGAGGTCGAGTTCGTACGCTGATCGCGTCCGTCCCTGCGCCGTGGTCGGCGGAATGACGCCAGTTCGCAGGGTGAGCAGGGCGGTGGCCACGTCAAGCGCCGATCCTCCGGCGTACAGCCGGCCTGTCGTGGTCTTGGGAGCCGTCACCGGAATTTGGCCAGGGCCGAAGACCTCAGTGATCGCTTCAGCCTCGATCCGGTCCTGCTCCGCGACGGCACAGGCATCGGCGAACACCACGCCGATCTCTTCTGGATGCAGGCCGGCGTCGGCGAGGCTGAGTCGGATGGCGCGGGCCAGGGTGGCTGGCCGGCCACTGCGTGCTGGCGGGTCGAAGGTCGCGGCGTACCCGGCGACCTCGCCGTAGCGTTGCGGTGCACCTCGGTCTCGTGCCTGATCGGTATCTTCGAGCACCAGGATCGCGCCCCCTTCACCTGGCACGTAACCGCTTGCCGCGCGATCGAACGGCAGGTAG
Organism: Amycolatopsis panacis; assembly: GCF_003600245.1. Lineage (NCBI taxonomy): Bacteria > Bacillati > Actinomycetota > Actinomycetes > Pseudonocardiales > Pseudonocardiaceae > Amycolatopsis > Amycolatopsis panacis. Next base: position 33,373 of record NZ_QZFV01000107.1, on the reverse strand, counting down.
GCGGTGACGGGATCGCCGTGCTCGCTGAGCCGGCCGCTTGGCAGTTGCGCGACCAACCCCCAGGGGCACTGCAGCGCGTCGAACCCGCCAGTCACCATGGAAGACGCCGTTCCCTGCCGCAAGAGGCGCCGCGCGTGCCCGATCGCGTCGAGACCGCCGGCCTGTTCGGTAACCACCACCGATCCGTGTCCGCGCAGACCATGCCGGATCGAGATCTGCCCGGTGTTGACCGCGTAGAACCATGCGAAGGACTGATAGGCGCTGACGAACGGCGCACCGTCGCGCCAGAGCTTGGCCAGTTGGCGCTGACCGAACTCGAACCCGCCCGCAGCGGTCGAGGTGACCGTTCCCATGGCGTAGTCGGGCAGCTGAGCCGGATTCAGTTCCGCGTCCCGCAACGCCCATTCGGTTGCGGTCAGCGCGAGTTGGGTCACCCGGTCGGTCTGCGGCAGCAGCCTGGCCGGCACGTGCTGGTCGGCGAAGAAGTCCGTGATCTCGCCGGCAACCCGGACCGGGTAGTTGGCGGCGTCGAAGCGGCTGATCGGCCCCAACCCGCTGACACCGTCCTGCACTGCGGCCCAGTAGGATCCGGTTCCCAGCCCGTTGGGCGCGATGACGCCGATCCCCGTGATGACCGTCCCCCCGGTACCGTTCACGCCACTCGCTTCAGCAGGACGGCGCTCTGGAACCCGCCGAACCCGCTGCCCACGCTGAGCACCGTGTCCACTCGCTGTTCGCGCGGCTTGATCGGGACGTAGTCCAGGTCGCACTCCGGGTCGGGCTCGTGCAGGTTGGCGGTCGGAGGGATGACGTCGTGTTCGATGATCAGTGCGCACGCGGCGAGTTCGATCGAGCCGATGGCGCCCAGCGAGTGCCCGATCATCGACTTGATCGAACTCACCGGTACCTCGTACGCCCTTGCACGTAAGGCCTGTTTGAACGCCGCGGTCTCGTGCCGGTCGTTCAGCTTGGTGCCGGACCCGTGTGCGTTGACGTAGTCGACGTCTCCGGCATCGATCCGAGCCCGTGCGAGGACCGCCCGGATCGCCTCCGCCATCTCCCGGCCGTCGCTCCGGAGCCCGGTCATGTGGTAGGCGTTGCACCGGCTGGCATGGGCCGAGACCTCCGCATAGATGTGTGCGCCGCGGCGCCGCGCGTGGGCCAGTTCCTCCACCACGAACACCGCCGCTCCCTCGGCGAGGACGAAACCGTCCCGGCTGCGATCGAACGGCCGGGACGCGTGCTCGGGGTCCTCGTTGTTCGCCGAAGTGGCCCTGAGTGCGTCGAAGCAGGCCACGGTGATCGGCGATATGGGCGCGTCGGTGGCCCCGGTGATCACGATGTCGGCCGCACCCTCACGGATCAGGTCACAGCCGTGGCCGACCGCGTCCAGCCCCGAGGTACAACCGGTGGAGATGACCGCCACCGGCCCCTCGGCACCGACGGCCCACGCGACCTCGGCGGCCAGCGAGGACGGGACGAGGTAGTTGAACAGCTGTGCAGCTGCGTTCCTGTGGTCGACCAGCCAGTTCTGGCCGCTGTCGCTGACCACCGCGTACTCCGCGTCCAGACCCATGGTGCATCCCACCGCGGTGCCGATGGTCACGCCGGTCCGGTGCGGCTGTAGTTGTTCGGTGGACAGGCCGCTGTCCCGCACCGCCTCTCTGGTGCACACCACGGCGAACTGGGCCGCGCGATCCATACATCTGATCTCCAGTGGGGTGAGTCCCGCTCTGCGGGCGTCGAAATCGATCTCACCCGCGATCCGGGACCGGAACGGACCGGGATCGAACAAGGTGATCGGCCCGGTCGCGGTCCGCCCGTTGCTGATGAGGTCCCAGAACCCCGTGGTGCCGATGCCGCCGGGGGCAAGGACACCGATGCCGGTGATGACAGCCCGGCGCGTCACCGACCGCCGCCAACCGTCGGCGGCGCGGCGTGCGGGAACGGCACCGGTTCGGTGTCCACGTGCCCCAGTTCCGGGCTCGGAGCCAGCGGACCGATGTGGAAGACCGCGAGGACCGGTTCGCTGCCCTGGTTCTCCAGTCGGTGCCGGCGCAGCCTCGGCACCATGACCGCATCTCCGGCTAGGAGCTCGATCCGTTGTTCCCCCGCGCGCACCAGTAGGCTGCCGCGAACCAGGAAGATGAACTCGTCGGAATGTGGGTGGTAGTGCTCGGCGACGTGTTCTCCGGCCGACAATTCCAGCGTGCCCAGGAACCCGGCCGTAGCACCTACCGACTTCGGTGTGAGCAAGGCTCGGACCTGGCCACCCTGGCGAATGCCCGGAACAACGTCACCCATTGCGATTTTCACGATCTGTGCCACCAAATCCAGCCACTCCTCCCGCTCGCCTGTGACCCGTTCCGATCGTGTCCCAGGGCGGTTTACGAACCAGTGAGAACCGCTGGAGCTGCCCGTCCAACCTGGCGGTCGTCCAGCTCTTGATTGGAACTCACGTGGTCGGGCTGAAGCTTCATCCGTTACCAGCGAACGGAACGAGCCAGCGGAGGTACGACTGTGTACCGGGCACTGATGGTGCTGCGAATGGACCCGACCGACGCCGAGCGCGTAGCGCGGATCTTCGCCGAGCACGACCGAACGAATCTGCCGCACGAGATCGGCGTGACCAGGAGGACGCTGTTCCACTTCCACGGTCTCTACATGCATCTGATCGAGGCGGAGGACGACGTCATGGATCGTCTGTATGCCGCTCGCAGCCACCCCGATTTCGTGGCAGTCAACGAGCAGTTGGCGGCCATCCTGCAGCCGTACGCGCCAACCTGGAGCGAGCTGAAGGACTCCAAGGCGGAGGTCTTCTACTCGTGGTCGGCTGATTGAGGCGATGCGTATGCGGCGCAGGCTGGTGATCACTGGCCTGCGCCGCACCCGGTGAACGATCAACCTGCCAGTGCCACGAGCCGATCGACCATCGCAGCCGGGGAGGGCAGCGCGGCGATCTCGGCGCGCACCTCGCTTGCCGCCTTCCGGAGTTCAGTGCTGCTCACCAGCTCCTGGATCACCGCACTGTCCAGACTGGACACCTCTGGCGCCAGACCGACCCCGCGCTCGGCGACGACCGAGGCGTTGTAGAACTGGTTGAGGCCGTGCGGCAGCACCAGCTGCGGGACGCCTGCGGTCAGCGCACCCATGGTGGCGCCGGAGCCGGCGTGGTGTACCAGCGCGGCACAGTTGGCGAGCAGTGCGTTTAACGGAACCCAACCCGCTGCCCGGACGTTGTCCGGCAGCGCGCCCAGTTCGGCTGGGTCGGCCTTGCCCAGTGCCAGCACGAAGTCAGCGTCGACCTCCGCGGCAGCCTCGACAAGCCCGCGCAATCCGCCGACACCGCTCAGTTGCGGCACGGTCGTACCGAGGGTGACCCCGACCAGCGGCCGTTCGGGCTTGGCCAGCAGCCACTCCGGCATGGAACCGCCCGTGTTGTACGGCACGTACCGCACGAACCAGCCGAAGGAGCTGTCGAACGCGATGCTCGGAGGTGCCACGTTGATCACCGCGTCCCGCCGTAGCGGGCCGGTGAGGCCGTGCCGCTGGTAGGAGTCGGCCATGTACTGGTGCAGCCGCTCGGTCAGCAACGGTTGGCTGCCGAAGTCGATTCCGTGCTCTACGGCCGGCACGCTGACCTTCTGCCCGACCAGCGGACCGACTCCCTGCAAGTGACCGTGCACCACCAGGTCCGGCCGCCAGGTCTCGGCCAGCCGCACGCCGCCGTCGACTCCGATGTCGGAGATCTTCGCGAATAGTTCTGCGGCGTAGTCGACGATGAACTCTCGGTCCGCCATCTGCGCGGAGTTCCAGTCCAGTCCGCTCTGCGCGGTGTACGCGCCGACCACCGCGCCCACGTTCGCATCCGGGGCGAGATCCACTGCGTGCAGACCAGCCCGTGCCACGGCGTCCACGGCGTCGCCGATGCCGCCGAACAGCACTTCGTGGCCAGCGCTGCGCAGCGCCCATGCGGTGGGGATGAAGGGGAACACGTGGCCAACGGCCGATGAGGTGAGGAAGAGAACCCGCATGTGGGATACCTCCATGTCGGTGAAAATGCGATTGGTTCACGCGCGAACCCACGCCGTTGAGCTCCGGCGTGATGAGTCGGGGCGATCGTGTTCGCCTCCATAGTTGCACGGAATTCTCATGTCACGCATATGTCAAGTGTCGCTCAAGCGTCACTCACCGGGGATTCGTGGATGGCGTGTTGCTATTGATTCCGAGGGGCGTAGCCAGGTCCTTAAAGAATTCGCTGAGATGCAGCACGTCCTCGCCCGAAGATGACTGAGGGAGATGTGTACGAGTGAAAACGATCCTTGTCACCGGTTGTGCCGGGTTCATCGGCAGCAACTACGTCAGGTACGTGCTCGAGAACGACGCCGACGCCGCCATGATCGGTCTCGACGTGCTCAACTACCGGGGCCGGCGGGACAACCTGACCAGCGCCGATGCGTCCGATCGGTTCGAGTTCGTCCATGGCAGCGTGTGCGACGAGGAGCTAGTCCGCGAGCTGATGGCGAAGGTGGACCACGTCGTCAACTTCGCGGCCGAGTCCTTCGTCGACCGGTCGGTGCTCGACCACCGGCCCTTCCTGCAGTCGAACGTGGCCGGCGTCGATGTGCTGTTGCGTGCCGCCCGTGACTCTGGGGTGACCCGGTTCCTGCAGATCAGCACCCCCGAGGTCTACGGTCCTCGGCTGACCGACGCAGCGGACGAGCTCGACGCCCTGCGACCCAGGAACCCCTATGCGGGGTGCAAGGCGGCGGCGGAGATGCTGGCACGCGCCTACCAGCACAGTTTCGGCGTCCCGGTGCTGTTCACCCGGGGCGCCAACGCCGTGGGGCCGCAGCAGCACATCGAGAACGCGGTGCCGCTGTTCGTGACCAACGCGCTGGACGGTGAGCAGCTCCCGCTGTACGGCAGCGGCGTCGCCGTCCGGGACTGGACCTTCGTCGACGACCTCAATTCGGCCAATCATCTGGTGCTGTGCGAGGGCGAGGTCGGCGCGGCGTACAACATCGCCGGCGGTAACGAGCGCAGTCTCGTGCAGCTCGGCGAGACAGTGCTGCGGGAACTGGGGCTCGAAGGACAGGACCTGTTGCAGTTCATCGGCGAGCGGCCGGCTCACGACCACCGCTATCACCTCGACACTACTCGTTTGCGCGCGTTGGGCTGGCGTCCCAGGAACTCCTTCGAGGACACGATTTTCGAGACCGTCCGCTGGTACCGGGAAAACGAATCCTGGTGGCGCCCGGTGAAGGAGAGCGAGCAGCTCCGTGAATCGCGTCGTGCGATTTACGACCCCAAGAAGGTCGGCGCGAAAGCATCGTAGTCCGGCGGGACGGCGGCAGAGAGGAAACTGGGAATGACTGTGACGATGGTGACCGGCGGTGCCGGCTACATCGGCCGGATACTCGTCGCAGCTCTGGTGAACACCGGCCGGCACGTGGTCGTGGTCGACCGTCTGCTGTACGCGCAGCCACCACCTGGCGGGGCGGACACCGGCGTCGAGTTCCTACATAAGGACATCCGCGACCTGGCCGGCTCCGAACTGTCCGGAGTGGACGAACTGTTCGATCTGGCGGCGATCAGCACGGAGGGCGCGGCTGACCTGCTACCGGAGCTCACCTGGGAGATCAACGACGTCGGCCGCCGCAGACTGGCCGACCTCGCCAGACGGTCCGGTGTGCGCCGCTATCTACTGCCGTCCTCATCCAATGTGTACGGAGCGCGTGCACAACCCTACGGGGAGGATGATGAGGTGGCCGTGGCGAGCATCTACGCCAAGGCCAACCATGCGGCGGAGCAGGGCGTCCTCAGACTGGCTTCCGCCTCGTTCACACCGATTGTGCTACGGCAAGCGACGGTCTACGGCTGGTCGCCGAGTATGCGCTACGACCTGGCGATCAACGCGATGACCGCCGATCTGCTTACCCGAGGCTGCTGTCAGGTCATGGGCGACGGCCGCCAACGCCGGCCCTTCGTCTGGGTGCGGGATCTGGTCCGCGTGCACCTTCGTCTGCTGGAGCTGCCCGCGGAGCGGGTCGCCGGCAACGTGATCAACGTCGGTTCCGCCGGTGACGAGTTCGCGGTCGGTGCCCTGCCGGGTCTGTTGGGCCGGATCGCCGGTGTCGAGCCAGAGATCGGGTACTACGGCGTACCGGACCGGATGAGCCACGGCCTGTCTTACCGGCGGCTCAACGAGATCACCGGCATGGAGTTGGGCCCGGGCCTGCATGCCGGTGTCACAGAACTGGCCACGCACATTCGTGCCGGCTCGGCGCAGGTGGGCGATCCGAGCACGCGCAGGGCCAATTGGATGGAGGCGACATGGTGCTCACCGACGAACTGATCGCGGCGGCGGTGCGCGGCGGCGAGATCGTCATCGATCCGTTCCACGCCGAGCTGTCCCGTCCTGCCAGCCACCTGCTGACCCTGTCCGGCAGATTCATGCGCAGCAACGGGGAAGGCGGACCGATCGATCCGTTCCTGCGATCCGATGTGGACAGTGAATTTGATCCGCTCTTCCTGGCGGACCGGGTGGAACTGGCGCCAGGTGAATTCCTGCTCGGCGCCACTCGCGAGCTGGTTTCTTTGCCCTCCAAGTATTTCGGCCGGATCACCGGGATGTCCCACCTGGCACGCCTCGGGCTCGTCGTGCACGTCACCTCCGACCTGATCAGCCCTGGCTTCGGATTCGGTGCGCCCACTGCGATCACTCTGGAGTTGGTGAACCACCATCCCAGGCCGATCGTGCTGCACGAGCACATGCCCGTGTGCCACCTGCAATTAGCTCGGCTGGAGACGGAACCGACCAAGTCGTACCACCGGCTGCCGACCGGCTACACCGCGGCGGTGCAGCCGACCGCCAGCCGGTACTGGGCCGAGTTCGGCCCTGGAAACGCCACGAGTGCCGGAGCGCGTTCGTGATCGTCCGAGATGTCGATGTCGCGATCGTGGGCGGCGGGGTCGCCGCGCTCTGGTTGGCCGCGTTGGCCGCGCGGACGAAGCTGCGCGTTGCACTGCTCACCGCCGGTCTACTCGGTAGCCACTCCTCCACCAGGAATCAGGGGTGGATCCACAGTGGATCGTTCTATGCCGCCAACGAAGCGTGGACACTCGCCGAGCACTGTGTGCGTGGCGGCGCCGACATTGACCAGTTGGCTCGCAGCACACCAGAACTGATCGCCGGACCGCGCGGGGAGTGCGTGCTGCGCGATGCCGAGCACCTGGACCTGGTCACGGCACGGCTGCGGCGTGTCGGGATCAGCCACCAGTTGGCGTCTGCGCCGGCGGTGAACGCGTCCAGGCTGTTCCGGCGGGGCGACGCTTTCCCGGTGTTGCACACGCCGGACCGTGCCGTGGACAATTCGTTGCTGCTCGACCGGCTCGCGTTCCAGGCCAGGCAGGCAGGGGCGGTCGTGGTTGCGAATTCGGGGCAGCCGGAACTCCGGCGGGACGGTCGCCAGTGGTGCCTGCGTGAGGGCGACTGCGAGGTGCGGGCGGACCAGGTCGTGCTCGCCCTCGGTACCGGGTTACCGACGTACCTGAAGCGGTGGCGGCCCGGGACACGGCATCTGCTCTACGCGTCGACGACCACACGCGTTGTGGTGGTTCCGGGACTGGGCCTGGATGCGCCGGTCCTACCGCTGTTCGACGCGGCACCGACCGTCGTCCCGGTCTGGCACGCGGGACGTGTCGGCGGCGTGACCATCTGCGTGCCGTTCGACAACGTGCGGCATTCTGGATCGCCGCGCCCGGTCACCGTTGAGCTCGCGCAGGAGGTGGTGGACCTCTGCGTACGCCAACTGCCCGGGCTCGCCGATCACCTGCGCGAGAACGAAGAAAGCCCGATCGGGATCTACAATTGCGAGAAGCTAATCATCGACGGCCAGCAGGACGGTGCCGAAGAAAGTCGGAGCTTCCGCGTCGACAGGGTCGAGGCGGGGCTGTACGCGTTTTATGCGGGAAAGTTCACCACAGCTTCCGTGGGGGCATCCGCAATGCTCGACACCCTCGGGACTTCAACAACCAGTTCGGGTGGTCGAGTTCGCCGTCCCGGTGAACTGATTGGAAATCTGACTGTCTCCCGTCGGGCCGCTGCTCGGCCTATGAACTTCGTAATCGGCTCTGAGAAATCCGAATTTCTTGTATCGCCTCAACGGGGGTACCTTAGATGACTGTCGACAATTCTGAAGTGTTTGATTCCTGCGCCGCCTCGGCGTACGACAAGGACTGCACGTTCTGTGTCGAGTTCAAGCACGGCGCTCGGCATCCGGGTAGTCCGGCCGGTACCGTGTTGGGCGCCGACCGCGAGGACCGGCTGATCTGGCAGGACGACGAGTTGGTGGTGGTCCCGTCGATCGGTCCGATGACGAAAGGTCATTCCATGGTGCTCACCCGCGAGCACTACCTGTCCTTTGCCCAGCTTCCGCTGCCCCTGCTGGAGCGGGCCGAGAAGGTGGCGAAGACGTTGTGCCAGCAGCTGTCCAGCCTTGGCTCTCCGATCATGTTCGAGCACGGTGCGATGAGCGAGAGCGCGACGGGCGGAGCATGCACGGACCACGCGCATCTGCACTGCCTGCCCCTGGAGGACATCGACATCAAGGAGCAGTTGGACGAGCGGCTGACCCCTCGCCGTATCGACTCACTTTTGGATCTCGTTGAGCAGCGGGAACGCGGCCAACCGTACATCTACTACCGGAACCAACAGGGCGAGTCATGGGTGTACGACGTAACCACGGACTTGCCCTGTCAGTTCGTCAGGCGGGCGATCAGCAGTTCTCTGAACGCCGACAGCGAGTGGGACTGGCTGGTTCATCCACGGCCGCAGCTCGTGCGTGCCACCCTGGACGCGGTTCGCTGGAACTAACTAATTCTCCTTGATCAAGTGCTAGGATGGCCGCGTGACCAAACTACTCGTAACCGGCGCTGCCGGATTTATCGGCTCGAATTTTGTTCGGTACTGGCGACGCAGTCACCCGAATGACGGTGTGGTTGCGCTGGACATTATGTCCTATGCTGGAAACGAAGAGAACCTATCCGATGTGCGGGCGGAAATCGATTTCGCCAAGGCTGACATCGGCGACGGTGACGCGGTCCGAAGCGTACTAGCCGAGCACTCCCCGGATGTCGTGGTGAACTTCGCGGCCGAGTCGCACAACAGTCTCGCCGTACTCGACCCGACCCGGTTCTTCAGGACTAATGTGATCGGCACTCAGACGTTGCTGGAAGCGTGCCGACAGGTCGGTGTCGAGCGCTTCCACCACGTGTCTACGTGCGAGGTGTACGGCGACATGGCGCTGGACGACCCGGGCAGTTTCACCGAGTCGTCGCCCTATCGGCCCCGCACTCCCTACAGCGCCAGCAAGGCTGGCGGGGACCATGCAGTCCGGTGTTACTTCGAGACGTTCCAGCTGCCGGTGACCATCACCAACTGTTCCAACAACTACGGGCCCTACCAGTACCCGGAGAAGATCCTCCCGCTGTTCACAGCCAAGGCGCTTGCGGGGGAGCAACTTCCGCTTTACCAGTCCAGCCAGAACCGGCGAGAGTGGATTCACGTCCTCGATCACTGCCGGGCCATCGACGCTGTGCTGGCAAAGGGCCGGGTCGGCGAGACCTACCACGTTGGGACGGGGACCGAGGCCAGCATCGAGCAGATCGCCGATCTAGTGCTCACGGAGCTGGGGCTGCCGTCCTCGATGAAGACGACGGTGCCCGACCGGCCCGGCCATGACCGCCGCTATCTGCTCGAGTCGAGCAAGATCCGCGACGAGCTGAGCTGGCAGCCGGAGTACGAGTTCGACAAGGGCGTACGGGAGACCGTTCGCTGGTATGAGGCCAACCCGGGCTGGTGGCGTCCGTTGCGTGAGCGGGCCCGCGTCGTCGAGGAGAACTGGAAGGCCGGCTCGTAACCGGATCCTGGGGGTGACGCCGCTTGAGGTTGTCACCCCCGCCGCTTCGGCCGTCGGTACCAGCGGGGGCAGCAACAGGGGGGGGAGATGAACGATCAGCTTGTTCCGCCATACCGGATCTGCCTGGACGAAGGTCAGGTGCGGCAGGCGGTTGACGGGTTCGAGGAGGTACTGCGCGGCGGCACGTTCGTGCTAGGGCCGAAGACCCGCCGATTCGAGCAGGAGTTCGGCGCCCTGGTCCTTGGCCGCGAGGTCACCGCAGTGAGCACGGGCACGGTCGCGCTGGAGATGATCTTCCGGGGCATCGGAGTGCACGGCAGGGATATCCTAGTGCCCGCCAACACCAACTTCGCCACCGCTCGCGCGGTCACAGCGGCCGGCGGCCGGCCGGTGCTCTACGACGCCGGGCTACTGCCATCGGTGACAGCGATCGAGCAGGCCCTGACGCCGCAGACCGCTGCCGTCACGGTCGTGCACATCGGCGGCCACGTCAGCCCAGAACTGCCCGCTCTGTGTTCGCTGCTGGACAAGGTGGGTATCCCCTTGGTCGAGGACGCCGCGCACGCGCACGGCTCCACTCTCGGCGGCGTGTCCGCCGGCGCGTTCGGTGCGGCGGCAGCCTTTTCCTTCTTCCCCACGAAGGTGGTGACGACCTTCGAGGGCGGTGCGGTGGTGACCCGAGACGCGGAACTCACCCGACTGACCCGGATGTACCGCAATCAGGGCAAGGACGCGCACGGACTGCACGTGGTCGAGGGGAACAGTTGGCGCCTGTCGGAGGTGGGCGCGGTACTCGGCTTGGTGCAGCTTCGCAGGTTCCGAGCCGACCAGCGGCGGCGCGAACAGATCCTTGACCGGTACCGCGTCGAGTTGGACCCGTGTCCAGGCATCCGGTTCCCCACGGTACCAGCCGGCGCCGCGCTGAGTGGGCACAAGGCGATCGCGCTGCTTGCCGAGCCGGAGCACCGTACGCAGTTCCGGCAGACCCTGGCACTGCGCGGAGTCGGACTAGCTGGTGGGGTCTATGAGGTTCCACTGCACCGGCAGCCCGTCTTCGAGCACCTGGGTGCCGGCCGGCGGTTCCCCGAGGCCGACGCGTTTGCTGCCGCGCACATCTGTCTGCCCATGTGGGCCTCGATGAGCGACCGGGAGGTCGGCACGGTGATCGACGCTGTGGCCGCCGCGGTCCGGGATGACTGACCCGCCATCCACTGGCTTTCCGTTCCGTGCACAAGGTGATCCGGGCTGTCGGCGACTGAGTGCCCGGGCTGCCCTTACCCGAATTCTTCAGACAAAGCCGGCTAGGAGGAACTACGGATGCGCGTGGTGTTTGCACAAAAGGCAGTCATCATCCACGACAACAAGGTCCTGCTCGTCCAGAAGGACGACAACGACCCACACCAGCCGCTACGCTGGGAGATCCCCGGTGGCCGGATGGCACCGGACGAGACTCTGGACGAGCACATCAAGCGTGAGGTGCGGGAGGAGGTCGGCCTGGAGGTCGCGCCCGGCCGACCGCTGGCCATGTGGTCATGGGTGTTGGGCACGAAGCCAGACGTTCCGACAGCCGTCGCGGTCGCAAGGCAGTGCCGCGTTCTGACCGAGGACCGAACGATCAGCTTCGACCAGCACGACGAAAGTGACCACATCGGCAACTGGGCCTGGGTGGACCTGGCCGAGGTCGCCGGTTACGACCTCATTCCTGATCTGCGGCAGCCCGTGCTCGAAGCGCTCAGTCTGGTCGGCCCGGTGAGCGGGCGTAGCGATGGCTGACCGTGTCTGCGTGGTGATCGGCGACCTCTCCGTCGACTTTCTATCCACTGTGGACGAAGTCGACGCCGCGCCCAGGTTGGCCGATGGCAGGGACGTCAACGTGGACAGCGGCAGTCAGTTGCGGATCGGTGGCACTGCCTGGCTGTTCAGCGAGGCGCTGATGGACAAGAGTGATACCCGGCCGCTGATCCTATCGACGGTGGGCGAGGACCTCGCGGGCGAGTTCATCAGATCGCACGTCGCCTCGGTCGGCCTTGCCTCCGAAGGGATCGAGGTGCCGACCGGATTCGCCACGAGTACGTGTTCCATGACGTACTTCGCCGACAAGCAGCGGCTGATGCTATACCCGAGTAGCGCGCCGAAGGGCAGCTCTACCGAGCACGTCAACCAGTTTCTGACCGTGGCGCAACAGCGTTCTCCCACGTGTACTTGGTTGTCGGGACACACCGTCAACAAGAGCTCCGCGGAATGGCGGAAACTGCTGCGACTGGTGTGTGATTCGATGCGGGACGCAGGCAGCCGCGTGGTCGTGGACCTGGTGCCGCACAGGTTCCGCGAGGCGGTCGGCGAGTTGGATCTCGTGGACGGACTACTCGGCGTGGTGGACGGCGTCGTCGGTGAGCTGCCCACCCTGCTGGAACTTGTCGACCTGCCGGCGGGCCATGCACGGGGCGTCGAGGGCCAGATGAAGCAGCTCGCCGAGCTGACCAGCAGGCGTTACCGGCTCGGCGTCGTCCAGGGCCGATTCGACCAGGGCAGCTACGGCCAGGCAGTGGCCCTCGACGGTGATCTCATCAGCTGGCAGCGGGAACCACTTGCTGGCAGGAGTCTGCGCGGACTCGGTGATCAACTCTCGGTCGACGCACTGATCGTCGCGCAGTTCCTCTGAACTCGCCTACCACAAGCACGCCGAAACGAGGAGCACTATGCCCAGTATCTCCACCGAGCGGGATCTGTTCACGCTCATCAACGTGTTCACGGTCGACACCGCTGACCAATGCCGGCTGTTCGACCTGCTGACCGAGGCCACTGAGACGATCATCCGACATCTGCCTGGCTTCGTCTCGGCGAGCTTCCATCTCAGCGAGGACGGCCGGCAGGTGATCAACTATGCCCAGTGGCGCAGCAGGAACGACTTCGAGGTGATGCATGACCACCCGGACTTCCAGCCGCATATCGCCGAATGCCGGCGGATCGCGACGGTACAGCCCGTCGTGTGCCGGGTCAGGTACACGGCCGAAGGCACGCACCCCGGTGCTGGGCAGTGAGATGACGCGGTGGACCGTGCATGGCAGCCATCGAATCTACACGAGCCCGTGGCTGGACCTGGATCTGGACCTGGTCGAGCTGCCCGACGGGAAGCGGATCGAGCATCACGTGATCCGCTTCCCCCGGGGCTCGGTCGGCGCGGTCGTGGCCGAGTCGGACCACATACTTTTGTTGTGGAGGCACCGTTTCATCACCGATACCTGGGGCTGGGAGGTACCAGCGGGCTGGGCCGAGGACGGTGAGGATCCCGTAGCCGCAGTGCGGCGGGAGGTGGTGGAGGAGACCGGCTACCGGCCGGAGGCGGTCGAGCCATTGGTGAGCTTCGCGCCGTTGATCGGGATCAGCTCGCACCGCTTTGAGATGTTCGTGGCCTCAGGGGGACCCCTGGTCAATGAACCGGACTCCATCGAGTCCACGAAGGTGCAATGGCTTCCGCTGGCGGATATACCGAGGTTGGTCGCAATGGGCCAGATTTCGGACGGACCGTCCCTCACCGCGTTGGCCTACTACCAACTTCGCCACCACGCTCACAACTGATCCACCATAGGCGAGCGTTGCCGGTCTTGGCCTGGTCGAGCACCGCTGGCAGCGAACGGTCGACCTCGCGAGCCACAGTCGCCTGGTCGGCGACCGTGGCCAGCCACCCGTGGCGGCCAAGCCAGCCTACCGGGTCGTCGACGGCGGACTTCCAGTGACTGGCCACCACACGGCCGGGACCCTCTTTGGCGAAACGCGTGATCGCGGAGTTGACGTGCTCCGCTGCGAGGTGGCTGTGCGGTGTGGAAAGCCGGAACACGTCATCTAGCAACCGGTCGTTGTCGGCGTCTGACAGGTACGGCAGCACTCCCTCTACGAGCCAGGCCGTGGCCACTGTCCGGTCGAAGCTGGTGGAGTTGACCAGAGTGTTCGGCCAGTCCTCACGGAGGTCCGCGCCGACCATGGTGACGGCACAGGTGGGTTCAGTACCCAGCTGTGCCAATACGTTCTCCTTGAAGGCCACGACCTCCGGCAGGTCGATCTCGAAAACACGGGTGTCCGCGGGCAGGGGAAGCCGATAGGCCCTCGCATCCAGGCCAGCAGCCAGGATTACCACCTGGGGGATGCCGCTGTTCGTTCTCTCTAGCAGCCAGTCGTCGAAGTGGCGCGTGCGCAACGCCAAATATCCGCTCATGACCGGTGCGTGCTCGCTGATGGAAGCGCTGAGGTGACTCGGCCCAGCGGCGACGAAGGCCTCGGCCAGGTCATCCCGGAACAATCGGTCACTGCGTTGGCTCTCCAGCTGCCGCTCAACGGCCACCGTGAACGCTGTGAAGGAGCTCTGGGTATTCCACGTCATCCCAGTCCGCCTGCCGCCACGATGGACTGACCGGTAATCCAGCCAGCTTGTTCGCTGACCAGGTAGGCAACGATGTCCGCGATGTCACCCGGCTGGCCGATCCGGCCCAGCGGCGTCATGGAGGCGATCATGTCGAACTGTTGACGCACATGAGGCAGGATTCCGTCCGTGTCCACGAGACCGGGCAGTACGGAATTAACGGTGATGCGCCGGTGTCCTAGCTCCTTCGCCAGCGCGACCGCCAGCAGTTCGCCCGCTATCTTCGTTGCGCTGTAGGCGCCGGTGTCTGGACAGTGCGCACGAGTGCATCCGGTCGAGATGTTGACCACTCGGCCGCCCTCGTTAAGCTTGTTCGCCGCGAGCCGCATGGCGCGGAACGTGCCCTTGATGTTGACTTCAACCGCGCGGTCAAATGTTTCGTCGGTCACGTCGGCAATCTTGCCGTTCGCCTGGCTGGCGGCGTTCGTGACCAGGATGTCGAGCCCACCGAAACGTTCGAGTGCCGTGTCGAACAGGCGCTCTACGTCAGCCTGGACACCCATGTCCCCCTGCGCAGCGATCGCGCTCCCACCGCCTGCGGTGATCTCGCCTACGACCTGCTCGGCTGCGGTCAAATTGCTATGGTAGTTGACGGCGACCGCAGTGCCGTTGAGTCCGAGTCGTAGGGCGATTGCCCGGCCAATACCGCGGGAGGCTGCGGTGACGATTGCCGATTTCTTGGGTGTCGTCATTTTTGGATGTCTCCTAGCTGGGTACCGTAATCCGTATCGAAAGTACAACTGGATGGTGCTGCGGTCAAGGTTCATCTGTCAGGTGTGTGTTGACGTTCGTGGCGGTGTGAGAAATAGTGAAGGCGGGGTCAAACGATCATAGCG
Source organism: Amycolatopsis panacis (assembly GCF_003600245.1). Taxonomy (NCBI): domain Bacteria; kingdom Bacillati; phylum Actinomycetota; class Actinomycetes; order Pseudonocardiales; family Pseudonocardiaceae; genus Amycolatopsis; species Amycolatopsis panacis. The sequence goes on along the minus strand of NZ_QZFV01000107.1, from coordinate 18,197 downwards.
ACGCCAGGATACGATCTTGGTAGCGCCGATCGATAGGAATGGTGCATGAGCTGGCACGAGTCATTGCGGTTCGAAGAGTGAGAGATCATCTCTCGTGAGTTGAGTAAAAGATCGTTCGGCTCGATTCATCGCGAAGGTGCTGGGGCAGCACCATTCGACGATTGCTCGGGAAATCGACCGCAACGGTGGCCCTGTGGAATATCGTGCTGTCGAGACGGTAACTGTTCACCTGGTTGGTAGAGGTGTTGGTGTCCAAGGATTTCCGGTGACAGCGGCACGGATTGATTCGAAGGCGTTGTGGCCGTGCTTGCCTGCGGTTGAGACGTAGCCGCGGATGCGGACCCAGGCGGTGGCGCTGGCCTCGGATCGGAAGGTTCCCGAGATTTTCATCTGGGTCTTGGTCGGCCGTAGATCGCGCTCGGCGAGGTTGTTGGTGAAGGGCACGGACAGGTCTCGGGCGAAGCGCAGCACCAGTTCCTCCCGGCCGAGTAGGCGTTCCAGGAGGTTGCGGGTCTTGGACTGCTTCCAGCCGGGCTTGCTGGGTGTCCCGCCTCGGGTTCGATGTCTCCATCAAACCCGAGGCGGGACAACATGCGCCGACATGGTCTTGCCGGTTCCCGGGGGTGTCCCTATGTGGTTGTCAAGCCGCGGTTGCGGTGGGAGTGGGTTCGGGGTGGCGGTAGTGGGTGTGGTTGCGGAGCATGGCGTAGAGGACGTCGCAGCGGCGTCGGGCGAGGCATATGAGGGCGGCGTTGTGTTTCTTGCCCTCGGCGCGGTTGGGTCGGCCCGAGGCGCGGTGCCGGTCTTTCGGCTGGTCCGTTTCCTCGGGCCGCCCGCCGAACCCGGCGTGCCCATTACTGAGCACCGGGCTCTCCACAGGTCCCGGCTGGGCGGCTGGTGGTCCTCAGTTCGTGGCGGTCTACGGTGTCAGGATCTTCGTGCCTCGGTAGCGGTAGCGGATGATCCGCATCCGGCCGGGATCGAAGAGGTAGGACTGACCGTCGACGGGCCACCATCCACCGCCGCAGAAGCGGCGTCGGAGTTGTTTCCAGGTGATCTTGCGGTGTTTGCGCCTGATCCATCCCATGGCCCGTTCCCAGGCGTACTTGGACAGGTATTGGAATGTCGAGGCGGACACCCCGGCCCGGAAGTAGGTGGACCAGCCCCGCAGCACCGGGTTCAGCTGGCGCAGCAGGGTCGCCAAGGGTTCGTTGATGTTCTGCCGGCAGATCGTCTTGACCTTGGCCATGACGGCCTTGAGAGCCTTCTTGGCCGGATAGGTGTAGATGTGCCGCCGGTTCGTGCCTCGCTTGCGGTGGCGCTGGATGCGCCAGCCGAGAAAATCGAGGCCCTCGTCGATGTGGGTGATCATCGTCTTGGTCTCCGACAGGCGCAGGCCCATCGGTGCCAGGACCGCCGCTACCACGTCACGCGCTTGCTCGGCGTGTTCACGGTCGCCGGACACCATGACCAGGAAATCATCCGCGTACCGGATCAACCGATAGCTGGCCTGGCCACGCAGCCGTCGTTTGCGGCGCTCCCACTCGCGAGTCGCCGGACCACCCTCGACCTGGGCGAAGTACTCGTCCAGAATCGACAGAGCGATGTTGGCCAGCAGCGGCGAGAGAATGCCTCCCTGCGGAGTGCCGGTCTCGGTGTTCCTGAATTGCCGATCCTGAGACAGGATGCCCGCCTTCAGGAACGCCTTCACCAAGTCCAGCACGCGTTTGTCCCCGACACGACGGCGCACCCGGTCCATCAGAGCCGTATGGTCGATCATGTCGAAGCACGCCTCAATATCGCCCTCGACCACCCACTCATAGGAGTGCTTGGCCAAGAACCACGTCTCGGCGATCGCGTCCTGCGCCCGGCGTCCGGGGCGGAACCCGTAAGAACACGGGTGAAACTCCGCCTCGAAGATCGGCTCCAGCACCAGCTTCAGGGACGCTTGGACCACCCGGTCGGCCGTGGTCGGGATGCCCAGGCGACGCATCTTGCCGTTCGCCTTGGGAATCATCCGCTCCCGAACCGGAACTGGGTGGAAGTTGCGCTGCTTGAGTTGGCAGCGCAGCTGGTCGAGGAATCCCTCGACCCCAATGGCGGTTTCGATGTAGCGGGCGGTCGTGCCGTCCGCTTCAGCCGTGCGCGACCCCTTGTTGCTCCGCACCCGATCCCACGCCACCAAGAGGAAGGCGGGATCGGCCACGAGGTTGAACACATCGTCGAACCGGCGATGAGGATCGCCGGTTGCCCATCGGTGCAGTTTGGTCTGGATCTCCAGTACCCGGCGCTCGGCCCAATACAGGACCGATTCCGGATCGCGGGTATTCACCCGTGGCCTCCCGGCATTCCAGCATCCTCCTTGCTGACTTGCTGGTCTCCTTCGCCATGTACGCGCCTCTCGCGCGCTCGGACTACTACGAGACCTCCGTCCCACCCCAAGCCCATCGGTCGGCAACGGACTTGCCCGCCGCCGGGCTGGCTGCCCGGTGGTGAGGGCGGACTGGGGCGGTTCCCACGTTCACTCGGTGTTCGATCGGCCAGGCAGGCACCCAGCTCTACCCCGGCAGCATCGCCACGCCTACGCCGCAGACCTTCAACGTGGCCTCCTCACCAATTAGAAGAACGTGGCTTCGGAATCGGTCCCCTCGCAAAACAGGGACCGCGCACTGCATCCCGGCCCATATCCGCCAGGTTGGAGCCGGTACTACGCTTACGGGGCGTCAACCCTGACCATTCACGGGGTTTGGTCAGAGGGTGAGGGGTCGGGGTTTTGCTGTGGTGGGGCGGTTTTTCGGTGTGGGGTCATGCCAGCGGCCCAGCAGTCGGGCCGGGTGGCCGGGGGTTCCACAGGCCCCCGAGGGTCTTTCTGGTTGCAGAGACGGGTTCGCGCTGTTCAGGGGGCTTGGGGCAGGGCGGTGATGCGCTGCCACGCGTTCATGATCTGCGCGGCCCAGGGCCAGGTGCGGGGAACTTTCAGGCGTCGTTCCGGCCGCCGCGGACGAGGCGGGCCGTGGTGTGCAGCACCCGGTAGCGCAACGTTTTCGGCTCGGCCCGCGCGAGATGGCCGTCGAGAGCGAGGAGTTTGAGCCAGGCGAGCAGGATCGCGGCGGTCATGGACGCGGTCAGCCACGCGGTGTTGATCGCGAAGTCGTGCGAGGGGAACCGGCCCAGACCGGTGTCCTTGCCGGTGCGGATGCAGTCCTCCACCCGCGCGTGCACCCGGTGCGCGGCATCGAGGTACTGCGGCTGCCCCAGCCAGCCGGTCGTAGTGTCGGGGCGGTTGGTGACCCACAGCGTGTAGCGCCACCCGTCCTCCGTTTCGAACAACGTCAGCTGCGCGCCGGGGTGGAGGCGTTCGCGGCGCACGAACACCCGCATCGTGCCCGGCCAGTTCTCCAACTGGTCCCCGCCCGGACCGTGGCGTAAGAGCCCGGTCAGCTCGGCCACGTGGGCTTGTTCGACCCAGCAACGCGAGTGCGCGCACCGAGCGTTGTCGCAGGCGTCGTCGGCGCGGCGCTCACGCAGCTGGCCGCGTGGCCCGATCGCTTGCACCCACGCCTTTTCGGGCACCCGTCGGATCGCGGTCTTCTCCCGCCCGGTCAGCGCCCACCCCACCGAGTAGATCAGCTGATACCCGCGCCGAGACGCGAGCGTATCCAGGTGCTGGATGAGGTCGTGGCTGGCGCCTGCACCGTCCACAGTGACCATCAACCGCCGCCGAAACCGTTGCGGCAGCGCAGTAATCGCCGCATCGACGATGCCCGTGTGGTCGTCGGCGGTGTTACTGCCCGCCGACCCGGCCCGCAGCATCCAGGCCAGCGGCTCACCCCCGGTGTTATCGCAATACGCCTGCAACGGGTGATGCCCGAACCCCTTGAAGTTCGCCTCGGCCCCCTCCTTGTCCGAATGCGCCACCGTCACCGTCGCGTCGATCCGGATACAGGTCACGTCGTGCAGGGTTCTGTCCGCGATCCGCACCCCGGGAAGTGTCCCGTGCCGCGCCACGATCCGGTCCCACGCATACCGGCGGGCGGCATTCACCGCGGCGGTGATCTCCTTCCCAGTCCGGGTGCCACCCGCGGCGATCTCGTCCAGCGTCCGCCACGCGGTCGGCACCGACGCCACCGGGCCGAACAGCTCTCCTTGATCACTCATCACCCGGAAATCGCTGATTGCCCGCGCTCCGTCGCCGATCGCGCACGCCACATCCGCCATCACCCGTCCCCGGTCATGCACCAGCAACCGGGTGCCTGGCCAGCGCCTTCGACAAGCCCCCGGTCAGACCCGTCTTATCGGTCAGGCCACGCAGCAGCGCGAGCCCGGCGTGCGACACGATCCCTTCACCATCCGCGGTGACTTCCAAACCCCGCGACCACCCAGTAACGTTCACCTCGGAAGTGCTCCTCGACCTTGGTGCGACACGGACCCTAGTGTCCTGCGTCGGAAATTCGGTGGCAGTATCGTGCGAGTGAGTCGATGATCTCTTCGGCGGTCTTGGCCCACACGAACGGTTTCGGGTCTTGGTTCCAGTCCTTGATCCACCCGCGGATGTCTTTTTCGAGGGCCGCGACACTTTTGTGTACACCGCGACGGATCAGCTGGTCGGTCAGGAATCCGAACCACCGCTCGACTTGGTTGATCCAGCTCGATCCGGTCGGGGTGAAGTGCATGTGGAACCGAGGGTGGCTCGCCAGCCATGTTCTGATCGCGGGGGTCTTGTGGGTGCCGTAGTTGTCGCAGATCAGGTGGATGTCAAGGCCTGCAGGGACGGTCTTGTCGATCGTGGTGAGGAATTTCTTGAACTCGATGGCGCGGTGCTGGCGGTGCAGTTCGCTGATCACGGTGCCGTCGGCGATGGTGAACGCGGCGAACAGACTGGTGATGCCGTGGCGGATGTAGTCATGGCTGCGCCGTTCGGGCATGCCGGGCATCATCGGCAGCACCGGCTGGGACCGGTCCAGGGCTTGGACCTGGCTCTTTTCGTCGGCGCACAGCACGACGGCTCGTTCCGGGGGCGGGTTGTGGTAGAGCCCGACCACGTCGATGACCTTCTCCATGAACAACGGGTCCGTCGAGAGCTTGAAGGTGTCCGCCTGGTGCGGTTTGAGCCCGAAGTCCCGCCAGATCCGCCCGATGGTCGACTTGGACAGCCCGGACCGCTCGGCCATCGACGTTCGCGACCAGTGCGTGGCGTTGCGGGGCGTCTGCTCCAGGGTTGTCACGATCACCTCCTCAACCTGATCCAGCGTGATCGACGGCGGCCGGCCCGGCCGGTCTTCGTCGACCAACCCGTCCAAACGATCAGCGAGGAACCGGGAACGCCACTTGCCCACCGTCATCCGATGGATCCCGAGCCGATCCGCAACCTCCACATTGGACAACCCATCCGCGCACGCCAGCACGATCCGACATCGCAACGCCAACGCCTGCGCCGATTTCGCCCGCCGCGCCCACCGAAGCAATGTCTCACGCTCGTCATCGCTGAGAACCAACTCGACTTTGGACCGTCCACGCGCCGCCATCACCGCATCCTACAATTAGATAGCGGACTTCCGACGCAGGACACTAGGCGCAGTGCAGCATTCTCCCGCAGCGCCGCGTCGAGTTCTTCCTGTCGCCTGCGACCACCGAACACCCGCGTCTCCCTTCGTCGGTTCCGGACCTGGCTGAGACGGTTCTCTCCGTCTCAGCGTCGCATCCTCCGCGCTACCCAGTGCCCGAAAGCGTTGATCTTTGTCCTCCGGCCCTGGAGTGTGCGCTGCCGAGAGCCGGCAGAGGTACCGCCGCACAGGCGTCGGACGGAATGTCTGGCACGATCGCGGATGAATGTTGCGAAGCAACCTGTTCGATACTCGGACGAGGGCTGGATTGTTCAACATCAGCCACGCCAACCGGAAATGACCTGAACCGTAGAGCCCCTTACTCGCGACGGTTGATCATGGCGTCGGCATTGTCGGCAGGGGTGGCCGGAGTTGCGTGGTCAGGATTCACGGATGTCCAGTCGCTGTCATAGACGATCGGGTCGAACGGTTGGGAATCGAGGATGATCATGTCGACGCGTGGAGTGTTCAAGAGGTGTGGGTGCCGGGAGCCGGAGACGGGGAAGCAGCGGGGAGCGGAGTGTTCTCGCTTGGATGAGGCAGGGCACGGGTCGTGGTGGTTCACGGCCGAGGGGCCGGTCACGGCTGACGGTGCGCGTTCGCGGGTGCGTCGTGGCGGGTACGCAACAGAGGAAGCAGCGGGAGAGGCGCGGAATCGCACGTTGGCGGCGGCGAAGGGGATCGGGTTGACGACCGGTCAGTGGCTGGATCGTTGGCTTGCAGGCAGTCGACTTCGGTCGAGCACGGTGCGTGCTTACCGTGGGCATGTGACGGGCTATTTGAAGCCGCGGCTGGGGCACGTGCCGGTGGCGGCGCTGAGCGTTGCCGATGTCCAAACAGTCTTCACCGCGATAGCTGGCGAGGCAGGAATTGGCGGCAGGAGGCTTGCTCCGGCATCGGTGGCCCGGATCCGTTCGACGCTGAGTTCAGCTTTGACCGCCGCTGTCCGAGAGCAGGTTATTGCGCACAATCCGGCCCGAGGAAGGGAGATCGATCTTCCGAAGGCACGCAAGCCGAGGCCTCTGGTATGGACAGACGCGCGCGTCGCCCATTGGCGTGAGACTGGCCGTACGCCTGGGCCGGTGTGCGTGTGGACCCGGGAGCAAACCGTTGAGTTTCTGCGTGCCATTGCTGGAGAGAAGCGCTATCTCTACTACCACTTGATTGCGGTGACGGGTTTGCGTCGTGCTGAGGCGGCGGCGTTGCGCGAGTCAGATGTGGATCTTCGAAGCAGTGAGGTGTTCGTGGCACCGCAGCCGGGCCAGCAGGCGGATGATGACGGCGAACTCAAGAGCCCGGCCAGCGCTCGCACCTTGGCACTTGATCACGTCACCAGAGGGCTGCTCAGGCGCTACCTCGCAGACCGTCGTAACGTGCCCTCCGCCGAGGACGGGAACCGTTACCTGTTCAGCACTCCGGGCGGGCGGCCTTGTGGGTTGAGTTTGTTCTCGCACGAGTTCAAAGAATTGCTCTATGGATGCACGAGCCTTCCGCCGATCCGGCTGCATGATCTTCGGCACGGCGCTGCGTCGCTGTCCTTGGCTGCGGGCAACGACCTCAAGGACATTCAGGAGATGCTCGGGCACGCCTCGCTGTCTTTCACCGCCGACTACTACGTCTCGGTCTATCCCAGCCGGCGGCACAGTACGGCCGAAAGGATTGGAAGCTTCTTGTTCCCCGCGAAATCCAACCGGTTCGGCCGGGCCAGCCGCCAGGTCCTCTGCTGCCGGCGGCTAGCCGGACGTCTCGTTCCCGGCAGCAGCCAGGGCCGAACGTCGGCAACGGATCACAAATCCGCGGGAAACAGCGGAACTCGCTAGTCCACTGCCAGGTTGACCAGTGGAAACCATCAGATGCCGTCGTAGCGGTGTCTCCGATTGGGCTCCGTTGCTCAAGCCGTGCTCACTGGATCCGCGTGCAGTGCCGGTTCCGGGCACACCTCAGGGCCCATAACGTCATGGCGCGCCAGCGGTTGGCCTCGGCAATCGGCCAGGTGCTTCCGACTTCGCGACTTCCTGTCATCAGGCTGTCTACCTGCAGAAATAGGCCGCGTAGCACTGCGTCGGGCGATGCTGTGGAATCGTCGGGGCCGTGGCCGTTTTGTCACGGCCCCAACGCGGAGACGCCGACCCGGTCACGCTGCTGGGCACACCCCGACCCGCGGACTTCTCCGATGATCATCAGATGCGCTGCTTCCGCAGGTCAACGGGATAAAATGAGTGGGCCGCCAGGGGATCGAACCCTGGACCCGAGGATTAAAAGTCCCCTGCTCTGCCAACTGAGCTAGCGGCCCGTGGGGAGAGTTTAGCGTGGGGTCGTTGGGCGTTGCGGGCGTGGTGTGCGATGGCGTGCCGGGAGTTGTGCGGAGGTGGACGGCCGTTGGCTCGGCCTAGGGAGGACTGGGTGCGTTGGCTGGTGAGATACCGGGCTGAGTGGCTCACCGGGTTCGTTGTCGGGCCTGAGGGCGTGCGTTGTGGGCTTTTGCGTGGCCGCTGTGTTCGGGGACGCGTCCGACGGCAGCGAGTGTGTAGGGCGCTCGGGGGTTGGCGGTGTTGTCGGGCTCGGGCCAGCAGCCGGGGGTGGTGATGCCGGGGTGGAGTAGGTCGAGGTCGGCCAGTAGTGAGGCGAAGTCGGCGGGACTGCGAAGCAGGTGGTGGGGCGGGGCGCACCTGTGGTGTGCTCGACGCCATCGTGCGGTGTCCGCGCGCAGGTCTTCGAGGACGCCGGTGTCCGCGGGTGGTCGCAAGGGCTGGTCGGCAAGGTGTGTGGCGGCGATCAGGCTGCCCGGCGCGAGCCTGCGGGCGAGGCGGCGAGGCACGCTCCGCACGTTGATGTCGGGCTCGCCGAAGTGCAGGATGTCCACGGCCAGGACGCACACCCGCTGATCGAGATCAAGTAGTCCTCGCTTCGCGAGGCTGGCGAGCATCCACCCAGTCGCGAAGACATTTCCTTCCACGAAGGTGGATCGGTGCCAGTCCGGAGGCTGGTTCTCCATGTCCAGCTCGGCTCGTGCTCTGACGATGACGTCGTGGTCGATCAATACGATGCGTGGGGCGGGTTGGGTGCGCGCGGCGGCGATGGCGGCGTGCGCGGCGCTGATGTGCGGGTCGCCGGAGCCCAGCTCCAGAAACTGCGTGATGCCCAGCCCGAGGGCGTAGTTGATTGACCTGCTCGTCGCCCTCAGCGCCTGCCTCCCGCGACTCGCGGGCCAGCAGCACCCAAACCAGCTGGTCAGGGTCGCGCTCGATCAGCGTCCGACCCCGCTCACGACGTGGCTGCGAAACTCCCAGGACACCTGGTGCGCACTAGAACATCCACAGCTACGGCGACGAAGTACCTGAGTTGGCGAAGTTCCACGCGCCCAGTCTGCGCGACGTCAGTCGAGCCGGGCCAGACGCGCGGCGCTCTCGCTGTCCGGGGCGGCACTCAGCGCCCGTGAATCCGTTGGCCGGGGCCAGTTGACAAGCCTTCCCGGGGCTGCCAGCCTTGGCGTAAATTACCGATGTTCATTTCATCGAACGCGGAGAAATCGAACGCGGAGAACCGGAGGCGAGTATGCCCGACCGCGCCGGAAGCCGGGTGACGTCCACGAGTCCGCGCCTCGGCCGTTTCGGCGCCGAGTTCGTCCGTGATCCCGATGCCGCGGTCAGTGCGCTGCTGGCCGACGTCGCCGCCGCACGCGGGCCGGTCATCGAGGACGTCGCGGGTGCGCCGGATGCACTGGTGACCTTTGTGTATGTCGACGATGTCGACCAGGTCGAACTCGGCACCCAGGCCCTCATGCTCGAAGTTCCGCGCAACAGTGAGCGGATGCGTCGCGTGGCGGGCGCGGATGTCTGGACGCTGGTGCTCCGCGTGGCCCGCGATATTACGACGGCGTACTGCTTCCAGGTGGACCCGCCCACGCTCGGCGACACCACCGAGGAAATGATGGCGACGGTGTCCGACCCCGAGCGGCATGCCGCGTTCGTCGCCGCCGACGCCCGTTCGATACGCGCCGATCCGTACAACCCGCGCCGGGTGACCGATTCGATGAGCGATTCCGGCGAACTGCGCAACAGCGTGCTGGTCATGCCCGATGCCGCGGCGCTGCCGGCACAGGCGGAGGTCTCCGATCGGGTCGAGGAGCATGCGCTTCCGGGTGGGCGGCGGGTCGATCTCTACCGGCCGGTGAACGGGGGCGACGACCTGCCACTGGACGGCGAACACTGCCGGCAAGGGCTGGTGCTGGAGCACCTCGACGCCGCGATCGCCGAAGGTCGTGTTCCACCGGTGTGGGTCGTGCTCTGGCACAATCTCTCGCCGACCTCGCGGATGGTCGAGATGGCGTGCAATCCCGTCCTTCCGGCGGCGCTCGCCGACGAGCTTTTCCCTTGGCTCCACGCGCGCGGGCTGCTTCCTCCCGTCTCGCAGCGCGTGCTGGCCGGCTTCAGCTACGGCGGGCTCGCGACGGCGTACACCGTCTTGCATCGCCCGGATCTTTTCGGCGCCGCGCTGCCGATCTCCGCGAGCCTGTTCTTCACGCCCGACCCGAACACCGAGCAGGCCGAATGGCTCGCCCGCCAGGTGCGGCCCGGCAGCACGCGGGCCAGGTGGTTCCTCGCGGTGAGGCAACTGGAGGACACCGCGATCGGCCTGCCGGGCGTCGCGGCCGGCACCACGATGGTGAGCAGCGCCCGTCGCTTCCACGACGCGCTCCGTGATGCGGGCGCCGACGTCGCCGGCCTGCTCGAATATCCCTCGGGGCATGGAGATGTTCACCGTGCACGCGGCGGTCGAGCAGGGGCTGACCGCGCTGCTCACGCCTCCGGCTCGGTCGGCAGATCTCGCAGAATGAAGTCGAGGTGAGCGCTGATGTCGTCGCGGTGCCCGCTGGGGTGCCGGGCGAGGTAGCGGGCCGTCAGTGGGCCGGCGTCGGCTATGCGGTCCGCGACCCGATCCTGCAACGGGCGTCGCCGCGGGGCCCTGAGGTTGGCTGCGGCCACCGAATCGCCCACGGCGACCGTGACCAGCAGCCGGTACAACACGTGCGCCTGCGGCTCAGAGGCGCCGGCCTCGATGAGCGCCGCGAGCATCTGCTCCGCGTAAGCCATTTGCGCGGAGCCCGACATCTCCGGGATGTGGCCGACGGTGTTGCTGAGCATCCCCGGCTGGTCGATCCCCGCTCGGTGCAGCCGCGTGACCAGTTCGCGGATCCGTCGCATCGGGTCGGCGGGCAGGGGCTGCTCCAGCAAGTCGCGGATGAACGCGTCCGCGATGGCGTCGATGAGTTCTTCCTTGTCGGCCATATGGTTGTAGAGCGAGGCCGGGGTGACGTCCAGCTCCTGCGCCACCAGGCGCAGCGACACGTTGGACAGACCGAGTCGTCTCGCCACCCGGGTTCCCGCGGCGACGATCGACTCGCGGCTCAGTCCGGCCGACGTGCCGCGGCCACGGCGAGAGGCGTTCATCGTTCAGCACCGTACCGAAATGGAGGGAAATGATGTCCGAGAGTGTTCGCCCCGAGAGCGTGGGCCCCGACTGGGAGCATCTCGACCGCCTCATCGCCGCAGCCGGGCGCACCGGGAATATGGGCCGCGAGTTCCTGCACTCGATGACCGAGGGGTGGCAGGCGTCGTCCTTCGACGATTCCGAGTGGACGGGCACCCCGCCCCGGCGGGCACGTCGCGACCGGGTTGCCGCGGAGCTGCGGGGTACGACGGTGCTCGTGCCCGTCGGCGTGCTTGTTCGCCGTACCAATGACCTGCACTATCCGTTCCGCCCCGGCACCGACCACATGTGGCTCGCCGGACCGACGGATGCGGGCGCCGTGCTGGTGTTGTCGGCCGAGGGCGACTGGACGCTGTACGTGGACGAACGCCCGCCTCTCGGCGACCCGATGGCGTTGCTGGACATCACGCGCGGCGCGATCTGGGACGGGCCACCGGTTCCGCCTGAGGTGCTGAGCAAGCGGCTAGGCCTCGACGTGCGGCCGATCGACGAGCTGGAGCGGCACGTCGCCGGGCTCTCCGCCCGCGCCGTTCGGGGCCTCGACCCGCGCGTCGATGCCCTTTCGGTCGATGACGACGGCGAACTCGAACAACACCTCGCGCGATTGCGGCTGATCAAGGACGAGTACGAAATCGCGCAGCTTCAGGACGCTGTTGACGCCGCGGTCCAGGGCTTCGAAGCGGTCGCGACCGAGCGTCGCCGGCTGCTGCAGCACGGAGAGGCATACGTGGAAGGACTTTTCGCGCTGCACGCGCGGTCGCGTGGCCGCGGTTTTTCCTACACGCCGGTGGTCGGCGCCGGCGTGCACGCGACCGTGTTGCACTGGTTCGGCAACGACGGCCGCATCGACGAAGGCGACTTGCTCCTGCTCGACGCCGGTGTCGAAGGGGCCGAGCTGTACAGCTCCGACATCACGCGCACGCTTCCGGTGTCGGGACGGTTTTCCGCAGTACAGCGCGATGTGTACGACATCGTGCAGGCGGCTCACGCGGCCGCGCTTGCCGCGGTGCGTCCTGGCGCGCCGTACACCGCGGCCGGCGAGGCTGCGCGCGCAGTCCTGGTGGACGGGCTGCGTGACCTCGGCGTGCTCCCGCATCCCGCGCTGGCGCATCTGCCCGACACCGAGGCCGTTCGCCGGTGGTCGCTGCACGGAGTCGGGCACATGCTCGGCGCGGACGTGCACGACGCCGGTGTGATAGCGGCGGAATACGCGGCGGGCACCTATCAGGTCGGCCACTGCCTCACCATCGAACCCGGCCTGTACTTCTCGCCGTACGATCAGTGGGCGCCCGAACACCTGCATGGGGTGGGAGTCCGCATCGAGGACGATGTCGTGGTCACTGCGGACGGCGTGAAAGTGCTTTCCGCCGCACTGCCGACGAAAGCGGGCGAGGTCGAGAGCTGGCTGGAGGACCGCTAGGGGTACCGGCTCAATACGACGGAGTGGGCGCGAGACTTCCGCGGTTCTTGGCTTCAGCGGTCAGATGGCATCCGGTGCGAACCAGGAGTGTCGTGTTGACGGCGGAGCCGAAGTTGAGTTCAGCCCGGTACTGATCGCGGAAAACGATCTCGTTGTCGTTGGGTCGCTTCACGGTGACTTGTCCGGCGCCGAACCCGTAGCTTCGAGCGATTTCGCGTACGTCCGTCGCTGCTTGCTGCCATTCCTCGTTCGGTAGATTTCCCGGCGCTGTCCAGGTGGGCAGGCTGCGCGTCTCGGCATCGGCTCGGCCAGAGACATCGATTGCCGCGAATTCCCGGCTGCAGCCTGCCCGGCCAGCCTCGTCTGTCTGCGCCCAACGGAGCGCGGGGAATCTGGCTGCCAGGTGCTCCCGAACTTTCGGGAGACCTCGTCGTAACGCGTGGTGGCCTGGTCTATATCCGGACGTTCGGTGAGTGGGTATTTGAGGCGGTGGGCCTCAGGCACCGTCATAAACCCCATGTGCGATCCCTCCCCATGATCGTTCCCCACAGCGTACGAGACCAAGACCAGCCAATACCCGCCTTTGATCACAGCCGGGCCGCACAGGCACAGACCAATCGGGCAAGGCGTGGAGACCCTCGGCCCGCGTAAGATCAACCGGGCACAAGGTCATCCTGGTGAAGAGGGGGTTCGGTGTCCAATCCGCTGGTGGCGCCGGTAAAGGAGACTTCGGCGGTGGCCGGGGTGCCGTTGCTCGAAGACGCGACGGGGCTGAAGGACGCGATCGAGAGCAAGAACTGGGCGGCCGTAGCCGTCGGTGCGGTGGGGACCGCGCTGGACGTGCTGACGGCGGTGATGGACCCGTTCGGCGCGATCTTCGCGGCCGGCGTGGGCTGGTTGATGGAGCACGTCGGCCCGCTCAAGGAGGCGCTCAACGCGCTCACCGGCAACGCGGACGAGATCGAGTCCCAGGCCGAGACGTGGACGAATGTCGCCAAGGAGCTGGAAAGCGTCTCGGGCGAGCTGGCGGAGCTGGTCAAGAAGGATCTGGAGGGCTGGCAGGGCGAAGCGGCCGACGCGTACCGCAAGCAGGCCGAGGACACCTCGCAGCTGCTCGCCAGCGCCCAGAAGGGCTCGGAGGGCGCGGCCAGCGGGGTGAAGACCGCTGGTGAGGTCGTGGCGGCGGTGCGGTCGCTGGTGCGGGACACGATCGCCGATCTGGTGGGGCATCTGATCAGCTGGGCGCTGCAGGTGGTCTTCACCATGGGCGTCGGGATGACCTGGGTGGTGCCGCAGGTCGTCTCCGCGGTGGCGAAGACGGCGTCGAAAATCACCCAGGTCACCACGAAGCTGGTCAAAGCCCTCAAAGCGTTGATGCCGCTGCTGAAGAAGGCCGGGACGCTGTTCGAGGAAGCCGGAAAGGCGTTGAAGGGCATCAAGGGTGGCAAGCCGAAGCCCGGCGGCAAGCCCAAGGACATCGACACCCCCCAAGGCGCCCCGGGCAAGGACGACGGCACCACGACCGCGGGAAGTCACAGCCCCCCGAAGGACGGCGGCACCCACGGTTCGGGCAAACCGGATTCGCCGCCACCCGGTGAGCGTGGGGGTGACGGGGAAGGGGCTGCCACCAACGGCGGCGGCTCCTCGTCGAAGTCGAAGCCCGACACCCATGACCGGCCGGTGCCGGATCGGCGGGTGTGCCGGGACGAGGTGCCACCGAAGAAAAAGAACACCTGCGGCGACCCGGTGGACATCGCCACCGGCGAGGTGATCATGGAGCAGGTCGACCTGGAACTGGGGGCGTTCCGGATCGGCCGCGTGCACCTCTCGTCCTATCGCGCGGGGCGCTCGTTCGGCGCCACCTGGGCGGCCACCGAGGACCAGCGCCTCGAAATCGGCCGGCACGACGTGCGCTTCGTCGGCCCGGACGGGACGATCCTGACCTACCCGCTGACCGCGCCCGGCGCGCCGGTGCGGCCGGTGAGCGGCCCACGCTGGATGTTGCACCGCGACGCCGACGGCAGCTTCACGCTCGACCAGGGCGACGAGGGACGGATGCTGTGGTTCGCCGGCTCCGGCGTACGGCCTGGTGCGGTGCTGCCGGTGCAGGAGATTCTCTTCGCGAACGGTGAGACCGCGCGCTTCACCTACGAAACCGGTGCCCTGAAAGGTATTCAGCACTCCGACGGCGCCCGCGTCGCGTTCCGGCACGCGAAAGGGCGGCTGATCGAGATGCGCGTCCTCGGCGCCGAGCAGGTGCCGGACGTAGTGGTCCAGACCTATGGGTACGACGAGCATGGCCACCTCAACGCGGTGGTGAACTCCTCGGGTCTCGCCCTGCGGTTCGACTACGACGACGCGGGCCGGTTGACCGGCTGGCAGGACCGCAACGGCGTTTGGTACCGCTACCTCTACGACGCGCACGGCCGTTGCATCCGGACCGTCGGCGCCGAGGGCTTCATGGACGGCACCTTCGACTACGAGCCGGGCCGCACCCGCTACACCGACGCCCTCGGCCACGTGACGAGCTACGAGCTGAACGAGCGCGGCCAGACCGTGCGGCTGACCAACCCGCTCGGCGCGGTCACCGAATTCGCTTGGGACGAAAGTGAAAACCTGATCTCCCGGGTTGATCCGCTCGGCCGGTGCACCACCTATGACTACGCCTCCGAGGGTATTCTGCGCCACGTCATCCGCCCGGACGGCAGCGTGGTCACGCTCACCCACGAGCAAGGCGCGCTGACCGCAGTCGCCATGCGGATCGAGGATCGCCTGTGGCGCCGGGATTATCGCTCCGGCGCAGCCCCCGACCCGGTGACCACGCAGGTCGGCGCGGCAATTGCGGCGCTGCCCCCGGCCGTCGCCGAGGTACTGCCCGAGCCTGCCGAACGCGACCAGTTCGGCAGGCCGCGTTCGGTGCGCGAGGCCGGCGGCCGGGTCTTGCTCGGCTGGACGGTCGAGGGGCTGCCCTCGGCTCGTACCGGCGCGCGGGGCGAGCGTGAGGTGTGGCATTACGACGGCGAAGGCAACGAACTTGAGCACATCGACGAACTCGGCAGGCTGACCCGCCGGGAATACGGCCCGTTCGACAAGCTCATCGCGGTCACCGATCCGGCGGGCGCGCGCACGCAGTACGGCTACGACAGGGCGCTGCAGCTGGTATCGGTGACCGATCCGCTGGGCCGGGTATGGTCGCTGCGTTACGACGCCGCGGGGCGGCTGAGCGAGCAGACCGACTTCGGCGGCCGGACCTGGACCTTCGAGTACGACGCGGCAGGTCAGCTGGTGCGCGTCATCGGGCCGGGCGGGGTCACCGAGAACCGATACGACCTGCTCGGCAACCTCGTCGAGGTCCGCGCCCCGCACGGAACGACGACCTACGAGTACGACCCGGTCGGCGAGCTCATGCGGGTCGCCTCGGCGGATTCGGTGGTGGAGTTCGAGCGGGACGAGCGGGGCCGGGTCGTGCGCGAGACCATCGACGGCCGTTCGGTCACCTTCGCCTACGACGAGGAACAGGCCACCATCCGGCGGCGGACACCGTCCGGAGTGGACAGTGAGTGGTCCTTCGACGGCCAGGAGCGCCCGGTGGCCCTTGCCGTCGGCGGACACACCGTGCGTTTCCGGCTCGACGAGCAAGGTCGCGTGCTCTCCCGTGAAACCGATGCGGCAAGCATGCTGCAGCAGACCTACAGCCCGCGTGGGCTGCCGGCCGGGCAGACCCTGGCGACCCCGGCCGGTGGCGTGCTGCGCCGAGCGTTCGATTACGCCGCGGACGGAGGTCTCGCCGGGGTGCGTGACGAGCAGATCGGCACCACAGGCTACGCGCGGGACGCGGCCGGCCGCATCGTTTCGGTGTCCGGCGCCGCCGGGCCGGAACAGCTGGGCTACGACCTGGCAGGCAACCTCACCCAGTGGTCGGGCGCCACCGGCGGCACCGACGAATACGACGGCCTCGCCCGGCGGACCCGGCACCACGAACCGGGTCCCGGCGGCCCGCGGACCTGGGAATACCACTGGACCGGCGAACGGCTCACCGGCGTGGGCACCCCGGACGGCGGGCGGTGGCGCTACCGGTACGACCCGCTCGGCAGGCGGATCGCGAAGCAACGGTTGCGGCCGGACGGTTCCGTGGCCGAGTGGGTGCGTTTCACCTGGGACGGCACGACACTCGTCGAACAGGAGCACGCCGACGCCACCGGCGCCCGACGCACCACCACCTGGGAACTGCGGCCCGGCACCGGCGAACCGGTCGCCCAGCTGGAACGTGACGCGCTGGGCGCCCGGTTCTTCACCTTCGTCACCGACGGCGTCGGCACGCCGACCGAGCTGGTGGACGAGGCGGGCCGGGTGGCCTGGCGCGGCGCCCGGACGTTGTGGGGCCGGGTGCGGCCGGTTCCGTCGCCGGCGGGCACCCCGCTGCGTTTCCCCGGCCAGTACGCGGACCCGGAATCCGGCTTGCACTACAACGTTTTCCGCTACTACGACCCGGCCACGGCGCGGTATCTCAGCCAGGATCCGCTCGGCATGGATGCGGGCTCGAACCCGACCGCGTACGTCGCCGACCCGTTCGCCGAATTCGACGCGATCGGCCTGCTCACCGAATGCGAGCGGAAAGAGCTGGAGGCGAAGAACAAAGCCGCGGCGACCGACCCGCAGAGCCGGCATAATGCCGCCAATTCAGGCGGCAGCAGTGACACTCCGTCGGGCAATTCGAACAAGCGGAAGGCCGAGGACCCACCGGAGGACACCACGCAGCCGAACTCGAAGAAGACGAAGAACGACCCGTGGGAACGAGTTCCCTGGACCAACGAGACCAACCAGCACCTGCTCGACCAGAAAGCGGGCCCGAATGGCCCGCTCAACGGCTGGAAGATCCCGGAGCGGGCGAGCAAACCGGGGGAGCGTTGGGACGGGCGGCACATCATCTCGTTCCAGACCATGCGGGACAACCTGCAGAAATGGGTCAACCACCATTATCCGCCGGGGCATCCCGAGCGGGACAAAATGTACAACGAGAAATATCCCGAGGTGCTCAAACAGCTCAACAGCAAGAAGGAGAACCTGCCCATCGGGGAGGGGACCACGAACAGCTCACTCGGGGCCATCGTGAAGAACTTCCCGGTCGTCGAGAAGCGGGTCGACGGGACCTACACCCCCTCCGGCAAAACCCATCCCGATCCGCCGATGAACCCGGAGAAGGCGCTGGACAAGTCCGGTGGTTACAGCAAGCCGCTGAAGGGCGAGTTCGCCAAGCCGATCTACGACGCGTTCCCCAACAGCAAGGGCTTCTCGGGCGACTACCGGCATTTCGGGACCCCGGAGCAACAGCGGCCGCTGCTCAACGACATCCGGGACAGCGCCGACTTCGACTGGCCCGGCGGCAAGCCGCAGCAGTTCGAGGACTGGTCCAGCTCGTTCCGCGAGTTCAACCAGCTCGGGCAGCACCCTGAACGGTTCGGCCCGGAGGATCTGGACGGGGTGATCGACCGGTTCATGAACCTGAAGGCCCCGGACGGGTCGCACGACAGCTTCGACCAGTTCAACCACCGGCCGGGCGCCACCACCAAACCCCTCACCAAGAAGTAACCGTTCTTGAAGGCTGTGAAGGGACCCTTCACGGACTCAGAGTCCGTGAAGGGTCCCTTCACAGCTGCGGCAGGCAGGCTCAGGTGAGCAGCGCG
>NZ_QZFV01000106.1:0-43118 GCF_003600245.1 Amycolatopsis panacis | reverse complement strand
CAGACTCAGAGTCCGTGAAGGGTCCCTTCACGGACCCGAAACCGGTCCGGCGCACGCCACGAGGTGGTCGCACACACCTCCGCATCGCCCACTGCCGGGCCCCCGACCAACTTTGCCGGGGCCCTGGACCTGGAGTCCGTGAAGGTGGCCTTCACGGATCGCTGCGGCGGTACTCGCTCGGGCTGCTTACCGGCCGGTGAGCAGCACGATCTGCACACCGGCCGACCGGGCGAACCGGGCGTGCGCGAGCAGTCCGGCGAGCCCGGCGGCGCCGGACGGGCTGGCGTACCGCCGGTGGCGGGCCAGCAATGACTGTGCGGCAAGGAGATCGTCGTCGGTGGCAGCGTGGACGGCGCCGCCGGATGCGGTGATCACGGTCAGTGCGCCGGGGCCGTGCAGGGCGTCCCAGTTGACCAATGGTTCATTGTGGACGGTGGTGACCACCTGGTCCGCGGGCAGTGTCCGGTACGGGCCGGGCCAGCTGGTCACGATCGGGTTGTTGCCGGGTGAGCCGACGCCGTGCACCGGCACGGGCCAGTCCAGCGCGGCGAGTTGCCGGCCGGCGGCGACGATGGTGGTGCCGTTGCCGGCCGGGATCCACAGTGCGGCGTCGGCTCCGCCGAGCATACGGTACACAGTGGACACGATCTCGCCGTGTCCACTGAGGACTGATTCCTGGTACGGGCCGTCGACGTTGCCGTCGGCGGCTTCTTCGGCCAGCGCCAGCCGGTGGGATTCTTCGACGGCGTCCTCGTAGCCGCCGCTGACGAACCGGACGTCGGCGCCGGCGGTTTCGGCGAACGAGCCGCCGTCGCCCCAGTCTGCGGGCAGGACCACGGTGCAGTGCAGGCCCGCGGCGGCGCAGGCGGTGGCCATGGCCCGGCCGTAACTGCCGCAGGAGCCGACGATGACCCGGTCGTGCCCGTCCGCGCGGGCCTTGGCGACTACGGCGCGGGCCGCGGGTTCCTTGTGGCTGCCGGAAGTGTATCGGGTTTCGTCGAGCAGGAGCACGCGGACGCCGGGCACGAGGTCGTCCACCAGCTCCGCCGAAGCGGGGACGGGACGGGTCTGGGACAGCACGGAAACCTCCTCTTCAGCGTCGGTGGGCAGCGAGTAGTTCGTCGGCCTCGCGCTGCAGGTCGTCGCGGGTGCCGATGGTGTCCGGGGGAACCGCGTCCGGCAGCTCGTCCTCGAGCAGCCGGAGCCGGGCGTTGCGCCAGCCGAGGAACGCCCAGGCCAGCTGGAGCACGCCACCGAGCACGATCAGCAGGGCGAGCCCGCGGCCGGGATCGCCGAACAGCGGCTGCACATAGCGTTCCGCCAGCGGGCCGACCACCAGGTAGCCCAGCGGCATGGTGAGCATCATCAGGGAGATGAACAGCGCGAGCACCCGGCCCTGCAGTTCGAGACCGACTTTCCCCTGCACGATCGCGATCCAGTGGCCGTCGGCCAGCGATTCGCCGAAGCCGACCAGGAACATGCCGAGCACGATCAGCGCCGGTACGGTGCTGACGCCGACGAGCACCATGGCCACGCTGCCGAGGGCCATCGAGATCAGCATGCCGTGCGTGCGCCGCTTCGTCCCGCCCCAGATGCCCATCACGACACTGCCGGCGAGGCCGCCGACGCCACCCGCGCCCAGCGCCACCCCCATCACCGACTCGGGCTGGTCGAGCAGCAGCATCGGTGTGATCACCGCGAAGCCCAGCGTGTAGAAGACGTGGTCGATGACGAAGAACCGGAGCGCGGCCCGCAACCCGGGCCGACGCATGATGTAGCGCCAGCCGTGGCGGATCTCGGTGCGGAAGTTCTCTTCACGGCGGCGGAACAGCAGGTTCGGAAACCGTGTGAACAGGAGCGTGACCGCGCCGACCGCGAAGGTGGCCATGTCGACAAGCAGCACGCCGCCCACGCCGAGCGGGCCGAGCAGCGCTGCGCCGAGCATGGGGGAGAAGACCTGGCCGACGCCGAGACCGAGCTGCCCGATCCCGCTGGCGTGCCCGAGATACCGCTTCGGCACGAGCTGGGCGACCGCCGCGAGGTAGGCCGGTCGTTGGAACGCGCTGGCCACCGAAGTGACGATCACCGCGAGGTAGACGTGCCACAGGTGCAGGCCGTCGCTGAGCATCAGGGTGGCCAGCGCGGCCATCGAAAGCCCGGCCGCGCTGTCGCTGGCCAGCATCACCCGGCGCCGGTCCCATCGGTCGGCGACCGCGCCGGCGAGTGGCCCGGCGAGGATGCCGGGCAGCAGGCCGACCGCGTTGACCAGCGCGAAATCGGTGGTCGACCCGGTATGCCGGAACACCCAGATGCTCAGCACCAGGGTGCTCAGCCCGCTGCCGATCATGGACAGGAACTGCCCGAACGCGACCAGTGCGAACTTGCGCAAATTCGGCGCGGCCGAGGACACCGGGGCCGGGCCGGCGGACGGGCCGCCGGTGACGAACCGGGTCAGCGCCGCGGCGAGGGGTTCCGCGTGGGTCTTGAGGAAGAAGTGCCCGGCCTGGGGGAGCACGGCGAGGCCGACTCCGCCGTCGGTGAAGTGCCGCCATTCCGCCTGGCGTTCCTGGTAATGCTCGGTCACCCGGTCGCGGGCGCCGACGACCGCGAGGATCGGCGCCTTCACCCGCTCGAACGATCCGCGGTAGGCGGCGGTGAAGTACTCCTCGGCGTCGCGGGCGTCGTGCCGGACGTTGCGGAGCACGAACGCCCGCTGGTCCTCGTCGTCGACGTCGGTGAACCCGCCGCGGGCGCGCAGGTAGGCGAGGTACTCGCGGTCCGAGGTGAACCGGTCGACCGGCAGGTGCCGGTAGATCCAGTCGAAGACCTTCCCCGGCAATCGCGCGGTCGGGAATCCCGCGCCGAGTGCGACCCCGGCCAGCCTCACCCCGGCCGCTTCGGCTCGCCGCGCGACCTCCACGGTCAGCGCGACGCCGAGGCAGTGTCCATAAAGGAGTATCGGTCCGTCGATTTCCCTTATCTCGCCGACAATCCGATCGGCGACCACGGAGGCCGGTTGCAATGCCTCGCCGGGCCGGGAACGGTCGTGGCCGGGCAGTTCCACCGCCCGCAGCGCCCAGCCGCCGGGCAATGCATCCGCGAGCGGCTGGTAGGCGACGGCGCTGCCGCCGGAATAGGGAATCGCCACGACGGTGTGACCGTTCGTGGTCGCGTCGCCCGTGGTCAGCCGGTGGAGCAGACGATCGTCGCCAGGCCCGGCCGTGGCGCGCTCGTCGAGGTGGGCGGCGAGCCGGCGGATGGTGGCGTGCCGGTAGAACTCGACCAGGCTGGGCGAAGGGTCGATGCGGCGGACGACCTTGAGTGCGGCGAACGAATCCCCGCCGAGTGCGAAGAAGCTGTCGTCGATCCCGGGTTCTTCGACGCCGAGCACTGCCGACCACGCGGCGGCAATACGGCATTCGGTCTCGGTACGGGCTTTTACTCCGGCGGTGTCCTCATCGGACGGTGCCGGTAGTGCGCGCCGGTCCAGTTTTCCGTTGGGGGTCAGGGGAAGGGCTTCGAGGGTGAGGATCCGGGCCGGGATCAGATGGCCCGGCAGGCTGTCCGCGAGCCCGTCGCGGAGAGCGGCCTCGTCGCTGCCGTCGCGGGTAACGACGTAGCCGATCAGCTGGGCGAGTCCGTCCGGCCGTTGACGGATGCCCGCGGCGGACGCGGTGACCTGGGGCAGCGTGCCGAGCGCGGCTTCGATCTCGCCGAGTTCGACGCGGTATCCGTTGACCTTGACCTGATCGTCGAGCCTGCCGAGGAAGTCGACCGTGCCGTCGAAGTGGTACCTCGCCGAGTCGCCGGTCCGGTACATCCGCGCGTCCGGAGTGCTTGCGAACGGATCCGGTACGAAGCGTTCCGCGGTCAGGTCGGGCCGGTTGTGGTAGCCGGGGGAGACGCCGAGGCCACCGAGATACAGCTCACCGACCACGCCCGCGGGCACCGGCCGGCGGCCGGAATCCAGTACGTAGACCCGGTTGTTCGGAAACGGCCTGCCGATCGGCAGCGGGGCGTCGGCGGCGAGATGCCCGGCCGGGCCTTCGAAGCGGACGTTGTCCACGGTGACTTCGGTGACGCCGTAGGAGTTCACCACCCGGTTGCCCGGACCGGCCAGCCGGCGGGCGAGTTCGTACTCCCGCACGTGCCACTTCTCGCCGCCGCCGATCAGAAGGTCCACAAAGGACAGGTCGGTACCGGTGCGGTCGGCATGGTCGAGCAGTGCCCGGAGGACCGCGGGCACGAGTTCGGTGCAGTTCACCTGTTCGGCCCGCATCAGCTCGTACAGGCCGGCCGGGTCGAGCAGGGTTTCCCGTGGGGCCACGACCAGGCGGCCGCCGCTGAGATGGGCGCGCAGGGTCTCGCCGACGAACATGTCGAACGAGAAGCTCGCCGCCTGCAGGTATGTCCACTCCGGACGGAGCCGGTAGGCCTGATGCCACATCCCGGCCGCGTGCACCAGATTCCGGTGCGTGACGACGACCCCCTTGGGCCGCCCGGTGGAGCCGGAGGTGTAGATGACGTACGCCGGATCGTCTCCCGTGTTGACGACGGGCAGCGCACTGTCGTCTTCGGACAGACCGGTGGCCAGATAGGACTCGTCGATCACCGCTGCGGGGTCGCTGTCGGCGAGCATGTAGGCCAGCCGATCCGGCGGATAGGCCGGGTCCAGCGGGACGTAGGCGCCGCCTGACTTGAGCACCGCCCACATCGCGATGAACAGGTCGACGCCGCGGTCCAGGTTGATCGCGACCCGGTGGCCAGGTCGTACGCCTTCGGTACGCAGCCGCCGGGCGAGCTGGTTGGCGCGGCGGTCGAGATCGGCGTAGCTGAGCGTGGTGTCGCCGACGGTCAGCGCGGGGGCGTCCGGCGCCGCTGCAACGCGGCGTTCGAGCAGTTCGTGCACGGTGGTCGTGTCCGGCACCGGGGCGGCGGTGTCGTTCCATTCGTGCAGGATGCGGTGGTGCTCGGCTTCGGTGAGCAATGGCAGCCGCGTGATCGGGGTTCGGGCGTCGGTGGTGGCCGCGTCGAGGAAGGTCACCAAGTGGTCCAGCAACGCTTCGATACGCCTGCTGTCGAAGAGTTCGGTGGCGTAGTCGGCGTGCAGAACCGCGCCGTCGTCCGGGAAATCGAGGGCGAGGGAGAGATCGACCATGCTGGCGGCCGGAGCGAGTTCGCCCGCATAGCGGACGACGTCGCCGGGTGCCGGGGTGTTGTGCACGGTCAGCATCACCGGGCTCAGCCGCTTGCCCGCGCCGGACCGGGCCAGCGCGGCCACCAGGTCCGGCAGGGCCAGGTTCTGGTGGTCGAGATCGTTCAGCACGGCGGTCCGGACGCGGGCGACGAGTTCGGCGAACGACGGCTCGCCGGTGACGTCGCCACGCAACGGGAGGACGTTCAGCGCAGGCCCGATCACAGAGGCCAGCTCGCTGGTAGGCCGCCCGGCCACCGGCGACAGCACCGTCAGATCAGTCCGCCCGGTGTATCGGCGGAGCACGGCCTGGAGTCCGGCCAGCAGCACCATGAACAGGCTCGCCCGTTGCCCGCCTGCGTAGGCGCGCAGTCGCTCCACCAGGGCGGGGTCGAGACGACGGGCGACGCGCTCGGCGGCGTGGGAAGGCGCGGCCGGCCGGGTGCGGTCGGTGGGCAGTTCGAGGTCGAGATCCGCGCCGGAAAGCCTTTCCTGCCAGTACGTCACGAGTGTTGGGTCGGCATTGGCGCGGGCGCTCAGCGCGGCGAGATCGGGGACCGGACCGGCCGGGGGCAGTGAGTGTGTCGCGGTGCCGAGTCCGGTTTGGTAGAGCACCGCGAGTTCCTGGCCGAACACCCCGGCGGACCAGCCGTCGAAGGCGAGATGGTGCACGATCAGGACCAGCTCGTCGCGGTTGAGGTAGGCGTGCGCGATCGGGCCGTGCCGGTAGTCGATTCCGGCGCGGTCCGGCTCGCCGAAGGTGAGCGGGATCGTCGCGTCCGGCTCGATGAGCAGGCTCGGCTCGGTCCCGTCGTCGGGGAAACGGGCTCGCAGCAAGGGATGCCGACGCGAGAGTTCGGCGAGAGCGCCAGTCAGGGCGGGTACGTCGACCGGAACTGTCCAGCGGTAGCGGATCCCCAGGGTGTACACCGGGAGATCGGCGCACAGCTGCTCGGCGATCCAGTAGTCGCGTTGCATCGGGTTCAGCCGCTGCGGGACCGCCTCGGCGAGCGTGGCGACGGAGGTCTCCGGACGTCCGGCGGCGTCGGCGATCACCCGGGCCAGCGCGGCGACAGTCGAGTCGGCATACCACTTCGTGAGTGTGAGTTCCGCGCCGTGCGCGCGGCGCAGGGCGGCGATCAGCCTTACCGTGTCGAGCGAATCGCCGCCGAGCGCGAGGAAGTCGTCCGCCGGATCGGTGACCGGGACGCCGAGCACGGTACCGAACAACGTTGCGGCGGCCTGTTCAGCGTCCGTCCACAAAGTGTCCGAAGTGGACTCTCCGGCGGAAACCCGGGCGGCCAGGGCGGTTTTGTCGATCTTGCCCTGCGGGTTCAGCGGCAGCCGGGTGTGCGGGATGAGCGCGCTCGGGACGAGGTGGGTGGGCAGCTGCCCGGTGAGGTGCTCGCGCACGGTGGCGAGGTCGATCGTGGGGTCGGTGACAACGTGCCCGATCAGCCGGGCGCGGCCGGTGCGGTCGTCGGCCACCACGACGGCGTCGGTCACGCCGCCGATCTCGCGCAGGGCCGCCTCCACCTCCGCCGGTTCCACCCGGTAGCCACGGATCTTCACCTGTTCGTCGAGCCGGCCGAGGAACTCCAGCTGCCCATCCACGGCGCGGCGGACCCGGTCGCCGGTGCGGTACTCGCGGCCGTGCTCCGGCGTCGTGACGAATCGTTCGGCAGTCAGCTCGGGGCGGTTGAGATAGCCTTCGACCACGCCGATGCCGCCGATCAGCAGCTCGCCGTCATCGCTGATCCGGCAGGTCACACCCCGGTGCGGGACGCCGATCGGGACCACGTCGCCGGACCATTCGGTGACGTCCGCGACGGTGGCGCCGACGGTGGTCTCGGTCGGGCCGTAGGTGTTGTACAGCCGTACTTCGCGACGCACCACGGACTGCCACTGCCGCACGGCGTCCGGGCGAGCGGTCTCGCCACCGATGATCACGCAGCGGATGCTGTCGGGCACCGCCGTTCCGTCGCGATCCAGCTCGGCGACGAGTTCGTGCCAGTACGCGGTCGGCAGATCCAGCACGGTGATCCCGAGCGCGGCACAGCGGGCCAGGAACAGATCGGGGCGGCTGATCATGTCGTCGTCGCGCAGGACCAGGGTCGCGCCGCGGATCAGCGGGCAGAAGACCTCCTCGACGCTCGTGTCGAAGCTCAGCGAGGCGAACTGCAGGATCCGGTCGCCCTCGGCGAAGCCGAACCGGTCCGCGAAGGCCTCGGTGAAGTCCGCCAGTGACCGCCGGCCGACGAGCACCCCCTTCGGTCGCCCGGTCGAACCCGAAGTGAAGATGACGTACGCCGGATTCTCCCGGGCAACGCTGTTCTCCAGCGGCTGCACGCCGTCTTCGGTGACGATCGCCCGTGGCCGGGTCTCCTCGATCATCATGGCCAGCCGGGCTTCCGGATAGACCGGGTCGAGCGGTACGTATCCGGCTCCGGCCCGCAGCGTCGCGAGGATGGCCACGATCGCGTCCCGGCCTCGCGGCAGGCGGATGCCGACGAGGTCGCCCGCGCGCACGCCTGCCTCGTCCAGCCGGCGCGCCATCTCGGCGACACAGTCGAGGAGGGTTTCATAGTCCAGTTCGCCGGCCGCGTCCACCAGCGCCACCGCGCGAGGGGTCAGCGCGGCCCGCGTGGCCACGGACGACCAGACGTCGCCGTCCACTGTGGAGGGAGGGGTAACGGTTCGGGTCACTGGCTCTCCTCGGCTCTCACATCGACCACGGCGTGGGCGTGCGGTCCCAGCGGTGTGCGCGCAGCGCGTCCAGCAGCTCCGGCGGCAACGGGTCCGCATCGGAGACCCGCAGGTTGGCGCGCACGTGCTCGGGACGGCGCATCCCGGGGATGACCGTGGAAACGGCCGGGTGGTGCAGGATGAACCGCAATGCCAGCTCCGGCAGGGTGATTCCGTCCGGAACCAGCGCACGCAGGGCGTCAGCGCGTTCGACGGTCGGTGGCAGGTTCTCCGGTCCGAAGTAGACGGCTCGCCAGTCTTCGGCCGGGAAAGACGTGTCCGCGGTGAGGGTGCCGGTCAGGGAACCTTCGTCGAACGGGACTCGCGCGATGATCGCGATGTCCTCTTCGAGCGCGCGGGGGAACAGCTCGTCCTCCGGTGCCTGGTCGAAGATGTTGTAGATGACCTGGATCGCGTCGATCAGCCCGGTGTCGAGCGCGGCGAAACAGTTCTCCGGTTCCCACCGGTTCACGCTGATGCCGAACCCGTCGATCAGGCCGTCTTCTTTGAGCCGGTCGATTGCGTCCTGCCAGCCGGGTTCGGCGGCCCAGCGGTCCTCCCAGACGTGGAACTGCAGCAGGTCGATCTTCGCCACGCCGAGGTTGTCGAGACTGCGCTTGGTGTAGTCCAGGATGTGCGCGGCCGGGAAGACGTCTTCGAGCGTGTCCTGCGGGCGCGGCGGCCATTCGCGGTTGAGCGGGGGGATCTTGGTGGCGATCCGCAGGTCCGCGTCCGGACGGCGGCGGCGCAGCTCGCCGAGCAGGCATTCCGATTTGCCGCGGCCGTAGACCCAGGCGGTGTCGAAGAACGTGCAGCCCAGGTCCGCCGCCAGATCGAGGGCGGTGGGCGCGACGTCGTAGTTCCAGCCGGTGAATCCGCCCGGTCCGCCGCCGATGCCCCACATGCCGTACCCGACTTCGCCGACTTGCCAGCCGAGCCTGCCCATGGTGCGATGCTTCATCCGTTTCTCCTGCTCCGGTCTTTTCGCCTCAGACACCGGCTCGTTCTTCCATCCGGCCGAAGTAGGCCGGGTTGTCCTGCAACAGGTTCTCCAGCACGGCACGCACGCTCTCCTCGTCGCCCGCGTCGCCGCCGCGGTGGTCGAGGACCGCCAGCAGCCTGCCCAGCTCGACGTCACCGGCCGCGGCGGCGGTGCGAAGTTCGGCGAGGAAGTGCAAACAGGACACTCGGTGCGTGACCCCGGCCAGCTCGTCGAAGTGCACCGTCCCCGGGCAATAGACGTGCCGCGTGCGGGCGCGATCGGGTGTGCCGAGTCCCGCGACGATGGCGGCGGCCACGGTGTCGACCGGGCTGTAGTCGGACCGGAGCACGGCCCGGGGTACCGCACCGAGCCGCCGGAACGCGGTGAGCAGCAGATGGGTCACCGCGTTCGGATTGGGTACCGGGACATCGGTGGCGGGCATGACCTCGCCCAGCCGCAGCACCGTCGACGGCAGGTCCGTCGCGGCCCGGACCAGCCGCTCGGCCACCCATTTCGACAGGCTGTACCCGCTCGTCGGCGGGGTGACTCCGGTGATGTCGATGTCCTCGGGCACCGCGCCGCCGTGGGCCACCGCGTGGTCGTACAGCACACCGAGCGTCGAAATGTGGTGCAGTGCAATGTCCCCGGCTTCCCGGGCGAGGCGGATGATCTCCGCGGTGCCCAGCACGTTCGGCTCGCGGTGCATACGGTAGTCGTAGACGAGATTGACCAGCGCTCCACTGTGGACGATCAGATCGCATTCCCGCACGAGGGAAAGCCAGCGGGCGGGGCTCAGGCCGAAACCGGGGCGGGCCAGGTCACCGGCGTACACCGTGGTCCGGGCGACGCAATCGGGATGAGCCAGCCGGTACTCGGCGAGCGTGGCGAGAAGCCGTTGCCGCGCATGGGCGTCGTCCCGGCCACGGACCAGGCAGATCACCCGGAGGCCGGTCCGGGCGAGGAGTTCGTGCAGTACCCGGGCGCCGACGAATCCGGACGCGCCGGTCAGCAGAACGGTACGTGCCGTGCTCCGGCGGGATCCGGGCCGTACGGCGGGGGTGCTGGGCGTGGCCAGGTCGGTGGCGACCAGCTCGGCCACCGGTGTGGGCGGCCGGTGGCGCGCGAGCACGGCGTGCAACGCGGTCGCGGTCGGATGCTCGACCAGATCGCGGACGCCGAGGTCTGCCCGGAACCGGATGTTCAGTTCCAGGACCGCGGAGATCGCCTGCAGGGAATTCCCGCCGGTGGCGAAGAAATCCTCGTCCGCGGCCAGGCGCGGGCGCCGGAGCACGGTCCGCAGGATCGCCAGCACGGGGTCGCCGGTCGCGACCGGAATCGGTTCCAGCTGCCTGCCCAGCCGGCGGCGGTCGATCTTGCCCGCGTCGGTCAGCGGAAGCTCGTCCACGACCTCGACGCGCTGCGGCAGGCTGCCCCGCGGCAGCCGGTCCCGCAGGTGGGCGAGCACTTCCGGGGCACCGGCCGTCCCGGTGACGGCCAGCACCAGCTCGCGATTCGCCGCGGGCCCGGCCGCGAGCGCGACCGCTTGCCGGACGCCGGGGCAGGTCAGGGACACGTTCTCCAGCTCGCCCGGTTCCACCCGGACGCCGCCGATCTTGACCTGATGGTCGATCCGGCCGGCGAAATGGAAGCGCCCGGCCGGATCGAGATACCCGAGGTCGCCGGTGCGGTACTGCCGCCCGAGCGGGGGCCGGGTGACGAACCGTTGCGCGGTGCGCTGCGGCTCGCCGTGGTACCCGGCGCCGACGCAGGTGCCGCCGAGAACGATCTCTCCGGTCGCGCCGGGCGGCAGGGGACGGCCTTCGGCGTCGACGATCATCGCGGTGCAGTTGTCGATCGGGCGGCCCAGCGGGATGTCGTCGCCATCGGCGGCGCGCACCTCGTGGAAGATCATTCCGATCGCGGCCTCGGACGGCCCGTAGGCGTTGGTGATCCGCAGGCCCGGCAGCAATTCCCGGAGGCGGTGCACGTCGCGGGGGTTGATCTGCTCGCCACCGACCACGAGGTGCCGCAGGGAACGCAGCCGGGTGGCGGTGGCCGGGCGCTGTTCCAGCAGGCGCAGCAGGGCGTTCAGCACGGCCGGGACGAAGTCGGTCACGGTGACCTCGTGCGATTCGATCACCTCGACCAGCTGCGGCAGGTCGAGGTGGTCCCCGGCGGCGGGGACCACGGTCGCACCGCCGGTGGTCAGCGGCCAGAAGAGCTGCCAGAACGCCGAATCGAAGGTGTGCCGGGTGTTCTGCAGCACCACTTCGCGGCCGGGCGCCGCGCCGAACCATCGGTCCATAAAGGACAGCCGGTTCGCCAGGCTGTGGTGGAAGTTCAAGGCGCACAGCGGGGTTCCGGTGGTGCCCGAGGTGTACACGCCGTAGCAGATCGCGTCCGGACCGGGCAGGGTGCCGAGCGGGGCACCAGCGCCGCGAGCAAGGGCGGAGACGGCGCGATCGCGGTGGGCGGCGGGTACGGTCTCCGGATCCGTGCACACCACGAGTGGGCTGTCCAGGAGATCCAGGACACGTTCGACGCGCTGCGCGGGCCAACGCGGATCGATCGGTACGTAACCCGCCCCGGCGAACATCACGGCCGCCCAGGACACCGGTAGCGCGAGACCGTCGGAGACCAGGACCGGTACCAATGCGGAGCCGCGGATCCGGGTGGCCAGCGCCTTCGCGCGGGTGACGAATTCCCGGTAGGTCAGTGTGCCGTCCGCGGCATACACCGCGATGGCGTCCGGAGTGGACAGCGCAGTGGCCTGGATCCGTTCCGGGACACTCCGATACGGACCGTTCTCCACGGCCGTCCCGGCGAGCGGGCCGAGCACCGCGGCCCGGGTCGTCTCGGACAGCGCTGCCGCGGCGTGGAGGTCCAGACCAGGATCGGCGAGCAGGGCACCGAGGATCTCACCGTGCATCTCCGCGACCGCCGACGCCGCGCGTTCCCAGGAATCGCCTGGTGGGCAACTGATTTCGGCGCACAGCCAACCCCGCTCGACGTGCACGCGGGCGACCGGCCCGGCGATACCGTCCGCGACGGTGCGGGTGTGCACCGTGATCACCGCGCCCCGATGGTCCTGCGCGGCGGCGGTTTTCGCCGACAGCGCGAGGTTGCGGTCGAGCCGCCGGGCCACTTCCGCGAGCGCCCGGACGGCAGCGTTCGCCGATGGTGCTTCGGTTGTGGCCGGGAAAGGGAGCCGGTGGGCTCCTGGGGCCGAGAAGACCCGATTGCCCGGATTCATACGGCCACCCAAGTGAATCCAGCGGTCCGGTGCGCGGCGGGCAGGCGACGGCTACCCGAACTTGATCTGAACGGTGGGCGTGGATGCTGTCGCCTGATCGCCTGCGGTGCCGATGATGCGGTCATGGACGCAGTCATTACGACAATCAGAGCAAGGAAAAGCGCGGCGGCCGCCGCGAGCCGCGCCGGGGTCGTGCTCCGGCCACTCGACTCCACTGCGGACAGTTTTGCGTGCGAACGGTTTCTCGGCGCGGTCTGGCGGACCGGTCCGTCCCGTCCGCCGATCGCGGCTGATGTGATCAAGGCCATCGCGGACGCGGGAAGCCATGTGTCCGGGGCGTTCGACGAACGCACGGACACCTTGCTGGGGGTCTGCATTGGACTGTGGGGCCCGCCGGACCGGCCCGGAATGCACAGTCACCTGGCCGGAGTGCTGGACTCCGCGCGGGGCAGGCAGATCGGTCTCGCGGTCAAACTGGATCAGCGCGCGCACGCCCTCGAAGCCGGCGTGTCGCGGATCACCTGGACCTTCGATCCTCTGGTGGCTCGCAATGCGTACTTCAACCTCGGCAAACTCGGTGGCACGGCAACGGAGTACCTGCCCGACTACTACGGGCGGCTCAGCGACGGACTGAACGGCACCGACGACACGGATCGATTGATGCTGCAATGGGATCTGCTCGATGACCGCGTGATCGCGGTGTGTGACGAAGGAATACCGGATGATCACCACAGTCCGGCCCCGTATGCTCTGTCGGCGGTCGAAGGCCGGCCGGTTTCCCATTCCGTCAAGGTAAAAAAGGTCATGGTCGCGGTACCTTCGGACATAGAAACGGTGCGGCTGAACGATCCCGTGCTCGCCGGGCAGTGGCGGGCGGCCGTGCGGGAGGTTCTCGGCGGACTGCTCGCCGACGGCGCCCGGGTGCTCGGCTTCGTCCGTTCGGCGGAGGCCTATCTGGTCGAATCGGGGGAATCGCGGTGAAAATCGACCGCGTCGTGCTGCGGCGGATCTCGCTGCCGCTGGTCCGTCCGTTCCGTACCTCGCTCGGTGTCGAGTACGAACGTCCGGCCTTGCTCGTGCACGTGACCACATCGGACAGTGAGGGCTGGGGTGAATGCGTCGCGGGCGCGGACGCCGGCTACTCCTCGGAGTACTTGGAGGGCGCTGAAGACGTCCTCGCCCGGCATCTGGTGCCTCCGTTGCTCGCGGCGGGGAACGTGACCGCGCAATCGGTGGCCCCGATGCTCGCCGGTGTCAAGGGACATCGGATGGCGAAGGCGGCGTTGGAGACGGCCGTGCTGGACGCGGAACTCCGTAGCTACGGCATGTCCTTCGCGACGAGCCTCGGCGCGGTGGCCGAGCGCGTGCCGAGTGGGGTGTCGGTGGGCATCATGGATTCGGTGCCGGAACTGCTCGACACGGTGGGCGGCTACCTCGACGCCGGGTACCGGCGGGTCAAGCTGAAGATCGAGCCGGGCTGGGACGTCGAGCCGGTCCGCGCCGTTCGAGAGCGGTTCGGCGAGGACCTGTCGTTGCAGGTCGACGCGAACGGGGCGTACGCGCTGGGCGACGCCCGCCACCTCGCCCGGCTCGACGGGTTCGGCCTGCTGCTGATCGAGCAGCCGCTCGACGAGGAGGACCTGCTCGGGCACGCCGAACTCGCCCGGCGGCTGCGCACCCCGATGTGCCTGGACGAATCGATCGTTTCCGCCCGTTCGGCCGCCGCGGCGATCACGCTGGGCGCCTGCCGGATCGTGAACATCAAACCCGGCCGGGTCGGCGGGTACCTCGAAGCCCGCCGGATCCACGATGTGTGCGCCGCACACGGGGTGCCGGTGTGGTGCGGCGGCATGCTGGAGACCGGGCTCGGCCGCGCCGGGAACCTCGCGCTCGCGGCGCTGCCGAACTGCACCCTCCCGGGTGACGTCTCGGCCTCCCGCCGGTACTACGAGACCGACCTGACCGAGCCGTTCACGCTGGTGGACGGGTACCTGCCGGTGCCGTCCGGGCCCGGCCTCGGGGTCACGCCGATCCCGTCGGTGCTGGCCGAGGTGACCACGGCGGTGCGCGAGCTGGGTACCTCGGCGGGCCGGAGAGTGTTGTGAAAGCGGTGCGGGCGGCGGACCCCTCGGACGCCCTCTCCCTCCGGGATCTCCTCCTCCTGAATTTCCCGCCCGCCGGCCCGGCCACCCCTCACGGGCGCTGGTGCTCGCCGACCAGTGTTGGCGGTCCGGCCGCCGCGAACGGGAGGCCCCTCATGTGAGGAAGCCCCCGATGTCGCGGGCGCTTGAATCCCGGGCCGCGCGGCCCCAGACTCGGCCCGAACGATCCCGACCGGAGGCCTGACGCATGAGCCCGCCCCTGCCCGAATCCTTCGCCCGGCATCTGGTTTCCGCCGACGGCGTGCGGATCCACTGCGCGGTCGGCGGGGACGGCCCGCCGCTCCTGCTGCTGCACGGCTACCCGCAGACGCTCGCGATCTGGCACCATGTCGCGCCGGCGCTGGCGGCCGAGTACACGGTCGTGCTCGCCGACCTGCGCGGCTACGGCGACAGCGACAAGCCTGCCCCGGGACCCGGCGACGAGGAGTACTCGAAGCGGACGATGGCGCGGGACCAGCTGCAGGTCATGGCGTCGTTGGGGTTCTCCCGGTTCGGCGTGGCCGGGCACGACCGCGGCGGCCGGGTCGGGCATCGGCTCGCCCTGGACGCACCTGGGGCGGTGTCCGCGCTGGCTGTGCTGGACATCGTGCCGACCCGGCACGCTTTCGCGCACGCGGACAAGGAATTCGGGCTCGGCTACTACCACTGGTTCTTCCTCGCCGCGGGCAACGGGATCCCGGAACGGCTGATCGGCGCCGACCCGGAATTCTGGATCACCGCCCGGATGCGCTCCCGCCACCACGGCGGCACCGCCTTCGACCCGGCCGCGATCGCCGAGTACGTGCGCTGCTTCGCCGATCCGGCCGCGATCGCCGCGTCCTGCGCGGACTACCGTGCCGCCGCCGGGATCGACCTCGTCCACGACGAGGCGGACGCCGGTCGCACCGTGACCGCGCCGGTCCTCGCGCTGTGGGGCGCGCACAGCTTCGTTGGCCGTAACTATGACGTAGCCGGGATCTGGCGCGATTACGCGGACGACTTGCGCGGACGGGCACTGCCGTGCGATCACTACCTCCCGGAGGAACAGCCGGATCTGGTCACCGGGGCGCTCCGGGAGTTCTTCCGCGCTTGACCGGCGTTCCCCCTGGTCTATGCAACGTAATGTGTGACATTGTACAGTCGGGGGATGGGCCAGTATCCTCGCCGGAGGGTTCGTCGATGACCGACGTCGTGGTGATCGGCGGCGGGATGGTCGGCGCTGCGTGCGCGTACTACTGCGCCGAGGCGGGGCTGCGGGTCACCGTGGTCGAACGCGGCAGTCCGGGCGGTGGCTCGACCTCCGCGTGCGAGGGCAATCTGCTGGTTTCGGACAAGGAGCCCGGTCCGGAGCTGGATCTGGCGCTGGTCTCGTCGCGGTTGTGGCGGGAGCTGGCCGCGCGGCACGGCGCCGAGACCTTCGAATACCAGGCCAAGGGCGGGGTCGTCGTGGCGACCTCGGCGGAGACGGCCGTCGGCCTGGCCGAGCTGACCGCGGCGCAGCGAGTGTCCGGAGTGGACGCCGAGGACGTGACCGCGGCCGAATTGCGTGAGCTGGAGCCGAACGTCACCCCGTCCGCGGTCGGCGGCGCCTACTACCCGCAGGACGCTCAGGTCCAGCCGATGCTCTCCGCGGCCCGGTTGCTGCAGCACGTACGTGCGCAGGGCGGGCGCGTGCTGACCGGCACCACCGTGACCGGTTTCGTCCGCGGTCCCGGCGATGCCGTGCTCGGCGTGCGCACCGACTCGCCCGCCGCGCCGCAGGTGCTCGGCGAGGCCACGGTGAACGCCGCCGGCACGTGGAGCGGACAGCTCGCCGAGCTGGCCCGCGCGCCGGTCCCGGTCTTGCCGCGCAAGGGTTTCGTCCTGGTCACCGAGCCGCTGCCGCGGGTGGTGCGGCACAAGGTGTACACCGCCGAATACGTGGCGAACGTCGCCAGTAGCGACGCCGGACTGGAGACCTCGGTGGTCGTCGAAGGCACCGGCGCCGGGACGGTCCTGATCGGCGCCAGCCGGGAACGCGTGGGTTTCGACCGGTCCTTCTCCCTCCCGGTAGTGCGCCGGCTGGCCGCCCAGGCGATCGAGATTTTCCCTTTCCTGGCCGAGGTTTCGCTACTGCGCACCTACCTCGGATTCCGGCCGTACTGCCCCGATCACCTCCCGGTGATCGGCGCCGATCCGCGCGCGCCGGGATTGTTCCACGCCACCGGGCACGAGGGCGCCGGCATCGGACTGGCCCCGGCGACCGGGTCGCTGATCGCCCAGCTGATCACCGGGTCCGCCCCGGTCCTGGACCCGGCCGCCTTCCGGCCGGAACGGTTCGAGGAGGCCACGCCGTGATCGAATTCCGCTTCGACGGGGAGCCGATCCGCGCCGAACCCGGCCAGACCGTCGGCGCCGCCCTCGTCGCCGCCGGACGGCGCCACTGGCGCACCACCCGCCGCGACGCCGCCCCGCGCGGCCTGTTCTGCGGCATCGGCATCTGCTTCGATTGCCTGGTCACCGTGAACGGCCACCCGAACCGGCGCGCCTGCCTGACCGAGGCGGCCGCCGGCGACCAGGTCACCACCCAGGAGGGAACCGGGCGGGATGATCTTGCATGCTGAGGCCGGGGAGGTGTCGTGACTTCACCTGCAGTGCTTGAGGATGACGTCGCCGTGCTGGATTCCCGGCTTGCGGCGGTCCGGGGAAGGGAGCGGCCACGATGACCTCGTCTGCTGCCGAGCCCGGCTACGACCTCGCCGTGCTCGGTGCCGGGCCCGCCGGTCTCGCGGCGGCGGTCCGGGCGGCCACGGCGGGTGCCCGCGTCGTGCTGATCGATGCCGGGGCACATCCCGGCGGCCAGTACTGGCGGCATCGCGGTCCCGCGGATTCCGGTGCGCTGCACCATGACTGGCGAACGTTCCAGGCCCTGCGCGACAGTCTGCCCGGCCGGGTCGAGCACCTCGCGCGGCACACCGTGTGGCAGGTCGGGCGGTACGAACACGGGCTGGAGATCCACACGGTGCACGAAGGCAGCGCGCACCGTGGCAGCAGCGACGCCGCGCACAGGCGCGGCGCGTACGAAGGCACCGTGCGCGACAACACCGTGCGCAGGGGCACCACGTGTGATGAGCCCGCGCGCGAGGGCACGCTTTGTGGGGACGCCACGCCCGACCACCCCACGGGCCACACCGAACGCTGCCTCCGCGTGTCCGCGCTCGTCGTGGCCACCGGTGCTTACGACCGGCAGTTGCCGTTTCCCGGCTGGACCCTGCCCGGGGTGTACACCGCCGGGGGCGTGCAGTCTCTCCTCAAAGGACACGGCGTGCTCGCCGGGCGGCGGATCGCGGTCGCCGGGACCGGGCCGTTCCTGCTCGCGGTGGCGGCCGGGCTGGCCGAATCCGGTGCCGAGGTCGCCGGGGTGTTCGAGGCCGGGCACCCGGCCGGGTTCGCCCGTTTCCCCGGTGCGCTGGCCGTCAACGCGGCGAAACTGGCCGAGGGCGCGGGATTCCTCGCCACGATGGCCCGGCACCGGATCCCGTACTATTCGCGCACCACTGTCCTCGCGGCGCATGGGAAGGGCGAGCTGAGCGGAATCACCACCGCCCGGCTCACCCCGCGGGGCAAGCTCGTGCCCGGCAGCGAGTCCGAAGTAGACTGTGACACGCTCGCCGTCGGCTACGGGTTCACGCCCCAGCTGGAGATCCCGCTGCAACTCGGCTGCGAAACCCGGCTGGACGAGGACGGCAGCCTCATCGCCGTCGCCGATCACCGGCAGCGCAGTACCGGCGATCGGGTCTACCTGGCCGGAGAGGTCTGCGGGGTGGCGGGCGCAGCCGCGTCCGTTGTGGAGGGTCATCTCGCCGGAATCGCCGCGGTGGAAGACGTTCTCGGCATCGCACCGGATCCGCGCGAGCTGCGCGGGCTCCTGCGGCAACGTCGGGCGCGGCATTCCTTCGCCCGGGCGATGCACCGGACGTTCCCGGTCCCGCCGGGCTGGACCGACCGGCTCACCCCCGCCACCGTGGTCTGCCGCTGCGAAGAGATCGACGCAGCCACGATCGCCGCGGCGGCCACCGAACTCGGCGCCACCGACCCACGCGCGGTCAAGCTCTACGCACGACCGGGCATGGGCCTGTGCCAAGGCCGCGTCTGCGGCTACGCGACCAGCTGCCTGACCGCCGCTCGCGAGAACCGGACGCCCACCGCCGAAGAACTGCGCTCCCTGGCCGCCCGCCCGATCGCGAGCCCGGTCACGCTCGGCATGCTCGCTCAGCGTGATTGTTCACCGGATGAGTGAGTGCACCTGCCGACGTGGCGCAGGGAAACAGGGCTGGTGGTCGGTGGTGCAGGTCCGCGCGGCCGCCGCCGGGTTGCGCGGTGGTAGACGCTGATCTCACCGCGGAGGGGGAAAACGGTGACGGGGCTGATGGTCGGTGGCGCGGTTGCGTGTGGCCATGGCCGGGTTGTCCGGTGGTAAGCGGTGATCTCACTGAGGAGGCGGAACCGTGAGGGCCCGGCGGCCGGTGGCGCATATTCGCGTGTGGCAGCGGCCGGGTTTGTCGGGCGGCAGGCGGTGATCCCATCGCGGAGACGGAAACTGTGACGGCCCAGCGGCCGATGGCGCGGGCTCGCGTGTGGCTGTGCCGGGTTGTCCGGCGGCCAACGGCGGTCCCACCGACGGGGAAAACAGCGTAGGAGGCGGTGGCTCAGATTCGCGTGCGGCCATGACCGGATTGTCCAGCGGCAGGCGGTAATCTCGCCGCTGAGGCGAAACCGCGGCGGCCGGTGGCGCGCGAGGGAAACGATGCCGGGCCGGTGGTCGACGGCGCGGATTCGCGTGCCGCCGCGGCCGGATTGTCCAGTGGCAGGCGGTGATCCCCACCAACGAGGTGGAAACGAGCCGGCGCCCGGTGGCGCAAGGCTCGCGTGCCGCCGCGGCCGGGTCGTCCAGCGGTCAACGGCGACCTCACCACGAATGTGGCTTCGCCCGTGACGTCCGCGCCGCCCCAAGGCGCACCGCCGAGAATCAGGATGTCCACCCCGCCTCGCCTACCTGGATCCGCTCCGGTCGCCGGGTCGCGCATCGGGAGGGCAACGCCGGGCGCACCGGTGATCGTGCGGCGGGCTGGTCCGTGCGAGCCGTGGGGAACAGGTGCAGCGCGGCCAGGAACCGATCCGGGTCGTGGCGCCCGGCCGGTAGGTCATGGACGCGACCAACCCGCGCGCCGGAGGAGCCCCGGCCTGACGAGCGGCGACATCCGGGTCCCGCCGGACGCGCCGGGTGCCTGCAAGATCCGAAAACCACGGCCGGGCACCACATCCGCCGAGGAGGCCGGCCCGGCGAGCGGGGGGCAGGATCGAAGCGTCCGCCCCCAGCCGCTACCGAGACCCGGCGCGCGGGCCGGGCACCGGAGACACGGGTGCCCGGCCCGCGAACGGTTTCAGTCCCGGCGGTCGCGGCTGCGGCCGAAGAGCAGCCGGTAGATGATCAGGATCACCAGCGAGCCGGCGATCGCCAGCCCCCAGGTCTTCAGGTCGAAGAAGGTACCGAGGTTGCGATGGAAGACCGTCTTGCCGATCCATCCGCCGAGCAGCGCGCCGCCGATGCCGAGCAGGATGGTGATGATGCAGCCGCCCGGGTCCTTGCCCGGCATCAGTATTTTCGCGATGACGCCGGCGACCAGGCCCAGCACGATCCAGCCGATAATGCCCACGACTGTCCTCTCGTTCGACTCACTGTCTGGATGATCAGGATGTCATACCCGGCTGGGGCGAAGCGCGTCAGAGTGAGCCAGGAGAGCAGGTGCCGAATGGTTGCCTCCGGCGTCCGTGACGTAGGTCACGAGTGCCCCTGAGGGCATGGTTATGGCGGCGGGACCGGTTGCCGGTCTTCGGGTCCGGTGGCGCATTGGACACTGTGGACCGCGCAGCGCGTCGGTCAGGAGCGGCAGAGCAGGGCGTCCGGCTCCCCGTTCGACCCCACCCTTGTCGTGGCGGCGACACCGGCGACGTACTCGTCCGATGTGCACTGTCCTTTGTAGTGTCCCGAGGCGAAATCGCCACCGGGCTCGCCGCCGGGACGGTTGTCGCCGCGGTCGAACCAGGCCGTGCGGCCGTGGTGGCCCAGGGGAGTGGCCGAGCGGCCGCACAGCACTGCCGACACGGCCGCGCCCTCGACGCTGTAGCCGACCACGGCGTGATCCGGTGGGCATTGCCGTTTCGTGTAGCCCCGCGCCCAGTCTGTGTCCACAGAGGACTCATCGGTGACGGTGGTGTACTCGCCGGGAGTGGCCAGTGTGCCGGTGCAGAGGCCCCGGTTTCCGTTGTGTGCCAGCCCGGTGAGCCGCTGGCCGTCGGGGCAGGTGGCCTTGCGGGCGCCCGGATCCCAGTCCGGCTTCGCGCGCATCGCCCGTGACGCCGGGAAATCCCCGTAGTCGAGGTCGAGCAGCGACCAGTGCTCGGCGGGCGGGATCTGCCCGGTCCGCGACGGTGCGTCGATCAGCCTGCGCCAGGCCGGGCCGCGCCAGTCGGTGCCGTCGAGGATGTCGGTGCGCCCGCCCGCGCCGTCCCACGCGAGCAGGGACCAGCCGTCGTCCTCGCCGGCGGTCCGGAAGCCGACCGCGGGCCAGTAGGCGAAATCGGTATCGGTTTCGGCGAGGTATCCGAGGAAGTTCTCGAACCAGGCGCGCGATGCCTTGTCGGTGGTGCCCCGGCCTTCCCCGAATTCGCTGATCCACAGTGGAGCGCTGTAGTGCTTGTCGGTTTCCGCGGAGACGAAGAATGCCTGCCGGTACAGCACATCCCGCAGCTGTTGCGGGGTCAGGTCGCGGTAGCGCGGATCGTGCGTCTCGCCGATGCCGGTCGCCCCGGAATGGTTCGGGCCGGTGTAGCCGTAGAAATGCGCTGAATAGACCAGTTTTCCGGAGTCGACGAGCGTGTGCGACAGCGTGCGGGCGGGCTCCAGCGTGGGCCTGCCGTGCGGCAGCCCGTCCACCGGCAGCCCGGTCCAGTTGATCCCTTCGACGATCATCAGCAGATCCGGGTTCGCCTCGGTCAGGATGCGGTCGGCGATCTGCCGGCTCGCGCGCTGCCAATCCGTGCCGTTGCCCTGTCCCCAGCCGGGGTCCTCGAACACGGAGCGGCGGACCTCGTTGTACAGATCCGCGCCGACGACGCGTTTGTTCGCGGCGTACCGGCGGGCCATGAACAGCCAGTCGTCCTGCCACTGCTGCTCGGTCTGCGAGGTGTTCCAGCGCTCGTTGCCGTCGAGCCCGCAGCACCAGCGCGAAGTGGTGGTGTGATTGTTGAGAATGACCGCGAAACCGCGCGCGGTCAGCCGGTCCACCACGCGGTCGTAGACCTGCAACGGGGTCAGCCCGCGCAGTTGCGGGTTGGCGGGCAGGTCGGGCACCGGGTTCGCGTCGTGGATCATCGCGTTGGAGAACTGCAGGCGCACGCTGGTGAGGCCCAGCGCGGCCAGCCCGTCGATGACCGTGCCGATCGAGGCCCGGTCCAGCCCGAGCGGGGTCTGGTAGGCGATCTCGCCGCCGTGGTGACTGGCCGGATCGGCGGGGTCACCGGAACCGTTCCATGTGCCGCTCGCGCCGTGCCAGTTGGCCGCCTTCAGCTTGAACCGGTTGCCCTCGGCGTCGACGATGTACCGGCCGCGCGTGCTCAGCGGCGCCACCCAGCCTGCCGGATCCCTCCCGGCCGCCGCACTCGCCGGTGGCGGCGCGACGACACCGATGGTCACGAGGACTGCACACAGCGCACCCAGAATCCGCACGCACAGAGGGTAGCCAGCCGGATGCCGGGTATGTACCGGCGAAAAGTAGCGTACGTGTACGGCAATTCTCCAGACCGAACTACGCCGGACAAAGTCTTGATCGCGCCACGCTGCTGCTCTCCGGACCGGTCGAACCCGATCGGGTCACCACGTTCGCCCGGTGTGGGGTAAACCGGTCCCTGCCCGGCAGGCTTGCTGCGAAGTGTCTCGGCCGCGGTCAGGCAGTCGTCTCGTCCGGTACCGGCTCGACCCGGCGGCGGGGCAGGCAGAACTCGTTGCCTTCCGCAACACCTCACATGTGACATCTTTGTGCAGCCATCGGGTTTCGCGTGCGTCACCCGTCTGCTCCTGTTTGGTCGCCGGACGCATTAGCTGTCGCGCGACGAGAAGCCCGCTGTTTCGCTCGCTCGTGCGCTTCACGCAGCAGTGCGACGACGGTGGATGTCGTCCGGGCGCTGGGTTGACCACAGCGATCCAGCCGAGTGCTCCATAGACCGGGTGCGGAAGGATTAGATCTGATGCGCTGAAGTCGCGTGGGGCAGCGTGCCGACGATCCTCGCCTGTGAGCTCGGTGGCCTTGGCTTTGCCGACGTGGATGTTCACCCTCCAGCGGCCTGCCGGATCAAGGTTGGACTGTGTGTCGCCGGGATAATCCTTGGTCACGATCGTGGCGTAGGGCTGGACTCGATCTGGGATCTTCCCGTCGGGAGCGAAGTAGAAAAAGTGGTCGCCCCATGCGATCTCAGGAACCGCGCTGCCTTCGGTAGGAGCGAGTTCCAGGACGCCGTCGAAGTTACGGATCGCATCGAGGAGCTGTTCCATAATCATGCCTGAAGTATGAAGTTGAAGTGCTAGTGGAGGGTTGGACCGTGGGCGCTACGAGCACCGCGCGGGCAGCACGGCTCACAACGGCCGCGGTCTCGGCGGCATCGGGGTACTCGGTGCAGCAGATCCGAGACCTCGAAGCTCTGGGAGTCATCCCACCGGCACCCCGAGCAGTGAATGGGTACCGCGAGTTCTCCAGCGAACACGTGCGTGGTCTACGCGCTTACCGCAACCTTGCCACCGCAATCGGACCGGTCCGAGCTCGGCAAGCGCTGCGCGAGGTGCGCATGGTCCCGCGCGATCAGGCGGTTTCTCTGCTCAGCTCATTCCACGTGGCGCTCGCGCGAGAACGAGACGACGCTCTCGCTGCGCAAGGAGCACTCCAGATGATCCGCGCTGAAACATCGGTCGAGGCGGAACCGACCGCCGAGGACTCTATGACGATCACCGAGCTCGCCAGCGCTCTCGGCGTCCGCACCTCGGCGCTTCGCTTCTGGGAGAAGGTCGGGCTTGTCGCCCCGGAACGAGTCACATTGCGGGCGGGCTCCGCGCGACGATATCCCGTCCGCGCGATCCGCGAGGCCCGGATCACAGCTGCGCTCAGGGCGGCCGGCTACCGCATCCCCGAGGTTCAGCACGCGATGACCTCCATCCGCCAACTTCAAGACGTCGACGACCCACTCAAGGCCCTGGAATCCCGGATCGATGCGATCGCCAAGCGGACACTCGCCCTGCTGTGGGCTGGCGCCGACATCGCCGACATCATCACCACCGCCTAATAGCCGAGCCGAGCGTTTGTAACCGCCGTCGGACCGTTCATTGCAGGCATGGCTCGTTGCCTTCCGGGTCGGCGAGCACGTGCCACGATTCGCCGCCGCGCTGGCCGACATCGGCGGTGCGGGCGCCCGCGGCCAGCAGCCGGCGCAGTTCCGCGTCCTGGTCGCGGTCGGTCGGGTTGACGTCGAGGTGCAGGGGCAGTTTGCCACGCCGTGGATCGGTGCTGTGGCTGAGGATCAGGGTCGGCTGCGGCCCGCCGAAACCGCGGCCGGGCGGGCCGATCTCGATGTTCGGGCCCTCCCGGTCGAGTTCGACGTAGCCGAGGACTTCGCACCAGAAGCCGGCCAGCCGCTGCGGATCGGCGCAGTCGAGGACGAGTTCGGTGATCCGGCAAGCCATGCGGCGACGCTACCGGCCGGTGGCGGGCGGGAGAAGCGGGTTTCCCCGGTGCTCGTGGTCAGCGGGCGTGACGGGTTTGTGGCGCTTCGTGGTACACCGCCGGAATTCCTCTTGGCCGGATCCGGTCCCGGTCGAGACTTCGGGTAAACCGGCAGCTCAGCCGCTCGTGCTGTAGTAGGCTCCGCGCGTGATCGCGTTTCGGCGATCGCCGAGGAGGGGAGAAGAACATGGACGAGATCATCGAGCAGATCAAGACGGCTCGTCGCGACGTCACCGCGGCCGAACTGTTCGACCCGTGGTCGGAGGTCGTGATGATCCTGGGCGGCCGGGAATTCAACTGATCCGGCGGGCGTGAGGGCACCATGCCGGTGCACGTGTTCCTCGGCCCCACCCTGCCGGGGCCGGAGGCGCTGAACTGCCTGCCCGGCGCGGTGCTGCATCCGCCGGTGGCGCACGGCGATCTGCTGCGGCACGGCTTCACCCGCGGCGACGTGGTGGTCCTGGTCGACGGCTTCTACCACCAGAGCGCCTCGGTGCGGCACAAGGAGATCCTGGCGCTGCTGCAGTCCGGCGTGCGGGTGGTGGGGTGCGCCAGCATGGGCGCGATCCGCGCGGCGGAACTGCATCGCTACGGAATGCTCGGCCACGGTGTGGTCTTCGGGCAGTACCGGGACGAGCTGCTCGAGGGCGACGACGAGGTCGCGGTCCTGCACGGCGAAGCGCCGGAGTACCGCAAGCTCACCGTGGCGCTGGTCGCCGTGCGGCACGCCGCCGAGGCCGCGCGGCGGGCAGGCGTGCTCTCCGCAGCGGCGGCGCAGTCCGTGGTCGAACTCGCGCGACACCGGCACTACACCGAACGCACCTGGCAGTCGCTGGCGTCCGCGGGCGAGGATCTCGTCCGGCTGCGTGATTTCCTGGCCGAACACCCGGAAGCGGCGGACGTCAAAGCCGCGGACACCCGGAACACGCTGCGCGCACTCGCTCGCGGCGTGCTGCCTGGTGCGGGCGGTGTCGGTGATGGGGCTGCGGATGAGGGCTGTGCGGCGGATGTCGAGGCTGCGGATGCCCGTGGCACGGTGCCGGGTGCGGGTGGGGTGGCGGATGAGGGTTTCGTGGCGGGCGTTGAGGCCGTGGATGCCCGTGGCATGGTGTCCGGTGCGGGCAGTGTCGCCGGGGTGACGGATGAAGGCTGGGTCGCGGGCGCCAAGGCCGCGGACCTCCGCGACACGGTGCCTGGCACGAGCGGTCCCCGCGACGGGACAGCGGACGAGGATTGCCCGGCGGACGCCACCGTCGCAGACACCCGCGACACCCTGCCCGGCAGAGGCGGTCCCGGCGACTGGACGGCGAACGACGACTGGCGCAACCGGTTCATCACCGAATGGCAGGTCGAGTTCTCCGTGTCCCCGGTGGAGGGCACCGACGTGTCGCTCGGCGCCACGATTCGCTATCAGCAGATCCATCTCGAAGACTTCCCGGCGCGCTGGCGCCGCTACGTGCTGGGGCACCTCGCCGGGCCGGGCCCCGAGGACGAGCGCGAGGTCCGCGCGTTGCGGGTGGCCGCGCGGCACGGCTTGAGCCCGGAGTCGCTCACCGCGGAGCAGACCGGGTACTGGCTCACCCCGGCGGAGGCGGCCGAGCTGCCGGGCAAGGAGGCGTTGCTGCGCATCCTGGTGCGGTCGTATCAGCCGCAGTGCCCGACCAGTGACCTCGCCTCGGCCGAGCCCGGCGTCGGGGCCGATCCGGCGGCGCGGCGGGCGGTGGCCGAGGCCGAGGTGGTCAACGCCGAGGTCGCGTCGTGGGCCAGCGGACAGCACGTCGGCCAGCTCAAGCCCGCCGTGCTGACCGAGCACCTTGCTTCGGTCTGGCGGACCGGCGACGAGCCCGCGCTGCTGGCCGCCGCGCGTGACCGTGGCTTTGCCACCGTGGCCGAGGCGGCCGAGGCCGTGCGGCCGTTCTTCCTGCGCAGCCGGTTCCTGACCCGGGACGGTGCGTGATGATGCCGACCGGGGCGAAGGTCTTCTTCGCCGGAACGCACCGGGTCCGCCGCCCGGAAGAGACCTGGGCGGTGATCGAACCACTGCTCGCCCGCTACGGGGTCACCCGCGTCGCCGACGTCACCGGGCTCGACGTGCTGGGCGTCCCGGTGATGATGGCGGTGCGCCCGCTGGCCCGCAGCCTCACCGTCTCCCAGGGCAAAGGACAGACCGCGGCGCTCGCCCGGATCTCCGCGGCGATGGAGTCGATCGAGCTGTGGCACGCGGAGAACGTGCCGAACCCGGTGTGCCACCACGCCACTTCGGCGGCCGAACTTGGGCTGCCCTACCGGATCGCCGGGGTCGTCACCGGGCCTGGCTCGCTGGTCACCGAGACGACCCCGCTCGA
The DNA here is from genome assembly GCF_003600245.1 of Amycolatopsis panacis. Classification (NCBI taxonomy): domain Bacteria; kingdom Bacillati; phylum Actinomycetota; class Actinomycetes; order Pseudonocardiales; family Pseudonocardiaceae; genus Amycolatopsis; species Amycolatopsis panacis. The sequence continues at coordinate 16,649 of NZ_QZFV01000106.1, read as the reverse complement.
CTGGGTCGAGGCGTTCGACACGGGCAGCGGCGCCGCCGTGCCGGTGCCGTGGCCGCTGGTGAGCCTGCCCCCGCCGGTGCGGCCGTGGACCCCGCCCGGGTTCCTGTGGAGCAGCAACGGGCTCGCCTCCGGCAACAACCGCTCCGAAGCGGGCCTGCACGCCATCTACGAGATCATCGAACGGGATTCGCTCAGCCGGGTCCCGCTGGGTGCGCCGTGGTTCTACATCGATCCCGGTTCGCTCGCCGACGACGTGTGCGCGCCGCTGATCGACCGCATCCGGGCAGCCGGTGCCACGGTCACGATCACCACCGTCGACGGCCGGTTCGGCGTGCCCTGCTTCGCCGCCCGTGTCTGGAGCCAGGACTTCCCGGTGGCCTGCGGTGGCTGGGGCACCCACCTGGACCCGCATGTGGCGCTGTCTCGCGCGCTGACCGAAGCCGTGCAGAGCAGGTTGACCGGCATCGCGGGCAGCCGCGACGACTTGCCCGCCGTCTATCAGCGGGTCCGCCTGTCCACCGAGAACCTCGTCGAGCCGGACGGTCCGCGCCTGACTTGGGCCGACTACGCGCCTCCCGGCCCGGGCGCCTTCCCCGACGTCGACGCCGAACTCGCCTGGCTGTCGGCCCGCGTCCGCGACATCGCCGGTACCGGCCCGCTCCTGGCCGATCTCAGCACCACGGACGAGTTCTCTGTGGTGAAGGTGACGATTCCGAAGACCTTGTTCGACACGGAGTATCTGCACACCGGAGCCTGAAGCACCGCACTGTCCACAGTAGACTCCCGTGCGGAAGGGCTGTGAAGGGTCCCTTCACAGCCTCAGCGTCCGTGAAGGGACCCTTCACAGCGCCGCCGACGTCGTGAGGTGATCAACCGGGTTCGTGTGGTGGTACGAGGGCGACGACGTCGGGCACCACCGGTGCCGCTTCCGCACGGATGCCGTCGAGCGCTGTGGCCGCCTGCCGGTCCAGGTCGTCCGCGGCGGCGGCGTCGCCCGCGGTGCGGCGGGCGGCGGCGGCCGCACGGCGGGCGCGGACGCCGTCGAGCTGGTAGCCGTACTCCTCGGCGATCGCCTCCGCGTGCCCGGCGTGGTCGATCGCTTCGCGGATCTCGCCCTGGGCCAGCCGGACGGCCGACAATTCGGCGTGCGCCAGGCCGCGGTCGCGGGGGAGTACCTCGTCGAGGCCTTTCTTCGCCAGGTCGGCGGCCTCGATCAGTTCGCCGGAACGGCGGTGTCCGCTCGCCAGGCCACGGTCGATCGCGGCCACCCAGTAGTCCGCGCCGCCGTGGTGGGCGAGCGTGCGGGCCTGGGCGAAGTGCTGCCGGGCCGCACCGACGTCCTGCTCGGCCAGCGCGGTGTCGCCGAGCAGGACGTGGGAGCCGGTGATCAGCCAGGCGACGTCGGCCGCCTGCGCCCAGGCCAGGGCGCGCCTGCCGAGGTCGCGGGCGAGGTCCGGCCGGCCCGCCTCCAGACAGGTCTTGGCGATGTTGCGCGCGATCTCGGTGATCCCAGGGGAGAACTGGAGTTCGGTCCACCCCGCCATCGCCTCGCCGAAGGACAGCAGCGCGGAACGCAGCCGCCCGGCCCACAGATCCCGGAAGCCGAACGCGCCGACACAGCGGATCTCCAGATGCCGCAGCTGTTGCTGCCGGGCCAGCTGCCGCGCCTCGGTGAGGTTTTCCGACGCCTCGGCGACCCGGCCGAGGTGGATCTGCGTCATGCCCAGGTCGAACAACGTGGTGCTGCGCCCCGCGGTGTCCCCGCCGAGCCGCAGCGCCTCCTCCAGATGCGCCATCGATTCGTCGAGCCTGCCCAGCTCGCCGTAGATCGAGCCGAGCCCGGTGTGCGCGCGGGCCTCGCCGACGGGATCACCGGACTCCCGGAACAGCCGGGCTGCCTCACGCATGTGCGCTTCGGCCTGGTCGTAGCCGGCGTGGTGGAACAGCATCCGGCTGAGACCGCGGTGGATGGCGGCCTGCCCGCGCGCGTCCCCGGCCTGTTCGGCGGCCCGCAGCCCGGCGCCGAACGCGGACTGCCAAAGCGAATCCTGCCGTCCACGCTGCAGATAGGGAAGCAGAGCGTAGGCCAGTTCCCAGACCGGCGCGCCGGGCGGCGGCGCGCAGATCAGCGCGACCAGGTTTTCCGCCTCGGCGTCCAGCCAGTTCAGCGCGGCGGCGGGGGAGGGCCACGGCGGGTCCTCCGCGGCCGCGGAATCGAGCAGGTGCGCGTCCGGGTAGAGTAGTTCGCACGCGGTGTGGGTGCGCTGCCGGTACCGGGCGAACAGCCGGGTGAGTGCGGCGTCGCGCTCCGCGGGCGGGTCCAGTTCGCGGGCCCGTTCCGCGGCGAATTCCTTGATCAGGTCGTGGAAATGATGCCGTCCGGGCGCGCCGGTGCCGATCAGGTTGGTCGCGGTGAGCCGGTCGAGCATGCGCTGCGCCTCGGCCGGGGAGGTGCCGGTCATGGCAGCCGCGGCGAGCACCTCGAAATCCGGCCCGGGAATGCCGCTCACCGTACGGAAGAACTGTGACAGCGCGGGTTTCACCGTGCTGTAGGACAGATCGAAGGCCAGCCGCACGGCCGCCTGGTCGTCGCCCTCGATCTCCATCGCGTCGAGCTTCGTGCCGGGACGCAGCCGCTCGACGTACTCGGCGATGGACCGGCCGCCCGAACCGGCGAGGTTGGTCGCGGCGATCCGCAGCCCGAGCGGCAGGTACCCGCACGCGGCGGCGAACGCACCGGTCGCCGCAGGCTCCGCGGCTACCCGGTCGGCGCCGACGATGTTGCCCACCATCGCCCCGGCCTCCTGCGCGGACACCACGCCGACCGGCAGCCGCCGTGCCCCGTCGAGCGCGACCAGGCCCTGCAGGTTGTCCCGGCTGGTGATCAGCACCGCGCAGGACGGGTCGGACGGCAACAGCGGCCGGATGTGCTCGGGGCTGGCCGCGTTGTCGAGGATCATCAGCACCCGCCGCCCGCTCAGCAGCGAACGCAGCACCGAACTCTGCTCGTCGATCTCGTGCGGGATGCGTTCCGGGGCGACCCCGAGCGCACGCAGGAACCGGGCCAGCGCGTCCGTCGCGGCCAGCGGCGGGCTGGTCGAGTAGCCGCGCAGGTTGACGTGCAGCACGCCGTCCGGGAAATCCGCGCGCAAGGCGTGCCCGGCGTGCGTGGCCAGCGCTGTCTTGCCGACCCCCGGCGGACCGGACAGCACCACGACCGGCACCGCCAGCCGGTTGCGGCCGGGCCGGGTGGTCAGCTCGCGGATGGTGGCGAGCAGCCCGTCGCGGCCGACGAAATCGGCCACGTCGGCGGGCAGCTGGAACGGGGCGGTCCACGGTGGCGTGGGGCCGTTCGTCACGGGGTCGTTGCGCAGGACCTCCTGATGCCGTTGGCGCAGTGCCTCGCCCGGGTCGATGCCCAGCTCCTCGCGCAACAGCGTGGTCACCTTGCGGTACACCGCCAGCGCGTCGGCCTGCCGCCCGGAGCGGTGCAGGGCCTGCATCAGCTGGTCCCAGAAGTGCTCGCGGAGCCGGTTCTCCTCGGTCAGCGTGTGCAGCTCGCCGATCAGCCCGGCGTGCCTGCCCAGACCGAGTTCGACATCGATCAGCCGTTCCCAGGCCTGCAGCCGTTCCTCGGACAGCCGGGTGGCCTCCTGGGCCTGGAGCACCTCCGAGGGCACGTCGGCCAGCGGCACGCCCCGCCAGATCTCCAGCGCGGCCCGCAGCTCGCGGGCCTCGGCGGCGGGATCGCCCGCCGACCGCGCCCGCCCCGCGGCGGCGATCCGCAGCCGGAACCGGCCCAGGTCGAGCATCTCCGGCGTGAGTTCGAGCAGGTACCCCGGGGGCTGGGTGCGGATCAGCCCGCCCGCCTCGCCCAGCACGTTACGCAGCCGCATCACGTAGGCCTGCGCCGCGTTCCGGGCGCCGCGCGGCGGCTCGCCGTTCCACAACCGGTCGATCAGCTCCTCGACCGACACCACGTGGTTGGCCCGCAGCAGCAGGGTCGCGAGCGCGATCCGGGTCTTGGCCGAGCCCAGCGGCGCGGCCGTCCCGCCGACGACCGCGGACAGCGGCCCGAGCACCCCGAACTCGGGCGCCTGGACTCCGGTCAAGGCCTCACCTCCCACCTGCTCGGGCCGGAACGCTCAGCGGATCACCCGGCCGCCGAGGATGATCCGTTTCGGATCGGCGAGCACACCGGGATCGGCGACCGGGTCTGCCTCATAGACCACCAAGTCTGCCGGTGCGCCGTCGGCAAGGCCAGGCTCGCCGAGCCAGTGGCGCGCCGTCCAGCACGCGGCGCCCAGCGCGGCCTCGGCAGGCAAGCCGGCTTTGCGCAGCCAGCCGACCTCGGTGGCGATGTTGCCGTAGGGCGCGCAGTCGGTCCCGGCGAGCACTGTGACGCCTGCCTCATAGGCGGCCCCGACGATCGAGGGCATCCCTTCCCAGCCCGCGAGCAGCCAGTCGCGCAGGGCGCTCGGCGCCTTGTCCCGGGTCCGTTCGGCGATGCCCGCGAAGGTGGTGAACGTGGGGACCAGCGCGGTGCCCTGCGCGGCCATCCGGTCCAGCATCTCCGGTTCGAGGTGCATCCCGTGTTCGATGCTGTCCGCCCCGGCGAGCACGGCGTTGCGGCCGCCCTCGGCGTTCTGGCAGTGCACCGCCACCCGGCCACCCGCTTCGTGCACCGCGGCGATCGCCTCGGTGAGCACATCGAGCCCGACGGTGGCCTCGGTGGGTTCCCAATCTCCGATGATCTTGCACCAGCCGCCGGCGCCCGCCTCCTCGACCGCGGCGCGGACCAGCTCGTCGTCGCCGATCTCGCGGCCGTATCCCGGGTAGAAGGAGCCGTTCGGGGCGAGCCAGCGCCCTGCCGAGCGGACCCGGGGCAGCCCCGCTTCGGTCCCGGCCCAGTCCGGGAGCCGCACGGTCGAGCCCGGCACCCGCACCAGCAGCACCCCGGCGTCGCGATGCGCTTCGAGATGGCGGCGCAGCTGCTCCTCGGAGAACGGGTCGTCCGGCCCCGTCGACCCCGGATGGGTGTGCATGTCCACCAGACCCGGCAGGAGCCAGCCGCCGTCCGAGATCAACTCGTCGCAGCCGCCCTCGCGCAACCGGTCGCCGTCCACCGCGAACGTCCGGACCACCCGGTCCGGCAACGTGGTCCCGCGGACCCCGAAAACCACAGTCCGATCCCCTGTTCTCGTGCTGTCCCAGCCCCTCTACGCCTGCGGACCCTACCGGACATATGCCCTGCTCGGGGGTGGTTGACAGGGCGTTCTGCACGCTGTCATCGAGCTGTCATCGAGGCTCGGTAGACCTGTAGTCACCGCTCGCGGAGGACCCGGTTCCCACCGGGAGCGGGCACGGCATGTCTTGGGGGTCGTGCCGTACCCGCGGAAGGTCCGGACGGACGCGTTCACGACGCGCCCGGCCCGCTTCCCCCGGCGAGCGTCTGGCGGGCGGCGGTGAGGTGGACGGCGGTCCTCCTCGCCTCGCCCTCGCCGGTCCCGGCAGGGGTGCGCGAACACCCGCCGGGACCAATCCGGGTTCGGGTGTCGGATCGAGCGCGGCCGTCCTCCGTCCGCGGGGAGCCGGGCTTTGTCTACCTCAGCCCCTCGCGCCGGGCCCCATGCTGTGAAGGGACCCTTCACGGACTCTCAGGCTGTGAAGGGTCCCTTCACAGCCTTGCTCGGCATGGGGTCCCGGGGGCAGCGCCCGGCATGCCGCACGTCCAGGACCGCTGAGGTGGCCCTTGCCGTGTGCCGCGAGCCTGTCTCACGATGAGACAGGGTGACGCGCGCCACGGGTGCACGATGACAGATCGTGGGTCGGCAGGACTCGGCACTGGACGTTGAAGGAGACGTGGTGGCGACTCGGGGTAACGAGACCATGCGTGACCTGCGGGAACGGTTCCTGTCACGGCACTCGCCCGAGGCGCCGGGAGTACGGGACGTGATCACCGCGTCGTGGCGGCGGGCGCTGGAGCACCAGGTCGCCGTGGCGCGGCCGGAGCCGCGCTATGTCTCCGACCGCGATGAGGAAAGCCTGCTCGTGCACAGCGCCGCGCCAGTGCTGGCGAACCTGTCCGAAGAGCTGGCCGGCCATCCGACGGCGATCGTGCTGACCGACGCGAACGGGCTGGTGGTCAACCGCCTGTCCACCGATCGGACGCTCACCGCGGGACTCGATCAGATCTCGCTCGCGCCGGGCTACAGCTACGCCGAGGAATCGGTGGGGACCAACGGGATCGGCACCGCGGTGGAGTGCCAGAAGTCCGTGCTGGTCTCCGGGTTCGAGCACTTCAACGACGAGCTGACCGGCTTCGAGTGCGCCGGTGCGCCGATCGTGCACCCGATCCGCGGGCACCTGGCCGGGGTCCTGGACCTCACGTCGTGGGACGAGGCGTGCGGGCCGCTCCTGCTGACCCTGGCCCGCACCACGGCGAAGCGGATCGAGGAGGCGATGCTCGCCGGCACCGGCGCGCGCGAGCTGAGCCTGTTCCGGGAGTACCTCGCGGCGTGCCGGCGTGGCTCGGGAGCGGTGCTGGCCGTCAACAACGACGTCGTCATGGTCAGCAGCCAGGCCGAGGAACGCTACGACGTCACGGATCGCTCGGCGCTGATCACGCACGCGACGGACCTGGCCGGTTCGGCCAAACCGGCGACCGTGCTGGCCGATCTCCCGTCCGGGATCAGCGCCCGGCTCGAATACCGGCCCGTCTACAGCGGCACCACGCTCGCCGGCGGCGTCTTCCGGGTGAAGAACCAGACCTCGTCCCCGCGGAGCACCACCCGGACCGATCTCCAGCTGCCCGGGCTGGCCGGGGCCAGCCCGCAGTGGCGGCAGGCGTGCGCGGCCGCGGACGCGAGTTTCGGCGGCGGGCACTGGCTCGCCCTCGGCGGGGAGCAGGGCACCGGGAAGACCGCGATGGCCCGGGCCATCGCGCTCCGCCACGGCAGGCGGCCGCTGATCGTGGACTGCGCCGCCGTCGACGATCAGGACGCCTGGATTCTCGCGCTCGCCGACGAAGCGGCCTGCAGCGATCCGCCCGTCGTGGTGCTGCAGCACGTGGACGCGCTCGCCCACGGCCGCCTGCCCGCGCTCACCGAACTGCTCGCCACCTGGCAGGACGTCCCGCCGCGGCAGGCGCCCGCCTGGGTCGTGGCCACCCTCGGCTGCGAGCCGATCGAGCACGGCACGGTCCTGGCCTTCTTCACCCGCAAGGTCGAAGTTCCACCGCTGCGCCACCGGATCGAGGACCTGCACCGGCTCGTGCCGCATCTGCTGGCCCGCCGGGGCAGCCGCCCGCCCGCCGTCTCCGATTCCTGCCTGCGCCGGCTGATGCGCCTGCCGTGGCCCGGAAACGTCCGGCAGCTTGACGCCGTGCTCGCCATCGCCGCGCACGGGGTGCACGGCGGCACGCTCGAACCCGCGGATCTGCCCGCCGAATGCCAGGCCTTCACCCGCCGCAGGCTGACCAAGCTCGAAACCCTCGAACGCGACGCGATCGTGCGCAGCCTGGCCGCCAATCGGGGGAGCAAGAAATGCGCCGCGCTCGATCTGGGCATGTCGCGTGCCACGATCTATCGCAAGATCCGTGCTTTCGGCATCGTCGACGACGCGTCGTGATCCGCAGCCTGGTCTCACATTGAGATAAAAGCCGCCGGGCAGGAGCCCGACACTCGATCGGTCAGACGGACAGCGGGCACACACCGCGGGGTTCCAGGAGGCCGACGTTGAGCAGGCAGAGTCTCACCCAAGCACACCGCAAGATCACCGAACTTTCGTGGGAGCCGACGTTCGCGACACCGGCGACGCGCTTCGGCACGGATTACACCTTCGAGAAGGCACCGAAGAAGGATCCGCTCAAGCAGATCATGCGGTCCTACTTCCCGATGGAAGAGGAAAAGGACAGCCGGGTCTTCGGCGCGATGGACGGCGCGATCCGCGGGAACATGTTCCGGCAGGTGCAGCAGCGCTGGCTGGAATGGCAGAAACTGTTCCTCTCGATCATCCCGTTCCCGGAGATCTCCGCGGCCCGGGCGATGCCGATGGCGATCGACGCGGTACCGAATCCGGAGATCCACAATGGACTCGCGGTGCAGATGATCGACGAGGTCCGGCACTCGACGATCCAGATGAACCTCAAGAAGCTGTACATGAACAACTACATCGACCCGGCCGGGTTCGACATCACCGAGAAGGCGTTCGCGAACAACTACGCGGGCACCATCGGCCGTCAGTTCGGCGAGGGGTTCATCACCGGTGACGCGATCACCGCGGCGAACATCTACCTGACCGTGGTCGCCGAGACCGCGTTCACCAACACGTTGTTCGTCGCGATGCCGGACGAGGCCGCGGCCAACGGCGACTATCTGCTGCCGACCGTGTTCCACTCGGTGCAGTCCGACGAATCGCGGCACATCAGCAACGGCTACTCGATCCTGTTGATGGCGCTGGCCGACGAGCGGAACCGCCCGTTGCTGGAGCGCGACCTGCGCTACGCCTGGTGGAACAACCACTGCGTGGTCGACGCCGCGATCGGCACCTTCATCGAATACGGCACCAAGGACCGCCGCAAGGACCGCGAGTCCTACGCCGAGATGTGGCGCCGCTGGATCTACGACGACTACTACCGCAGTTATCTGCTGCCGTTGGAAAAGTACGGCCTGGTCATTCCGCACGACCTGGTCGAGGAGGCGTGGAACCGGATCACGAACAAGTTCTACGTGCACCGCGTCGCCCAGTTCTTCGCCACCGGCTGGCCGGTGAACTACTGGCGGATCGACGGCATGACCGACGCCGACTTCGAGTGGTTCGAGGACAAGTACCCCGGCTGGTACGCGCAGTTCGGCAAATGGTGGGAAGCCTACAACCGGATGCGCTACCCGGGCCGGAACAAGCCGATCGCGTTCGAGGACGTCGGCTATGAGTACCCGCACCGCTGCTGGACCTGCATGGTGCCCTGCCTGGTGCGCCAGGACCTGGTGGTGGACAAGGTCGACGACCAGTGGCGCACTTACTGCTCGGAGACCTGCGCGTGGACCGACAAGGTCGCCTTCCGGCCGGAATACCAGGGCCGGGAGACGCCGAACATGGGCCGGCTGACCGGGCAGCGGGAATGGGAGACCCTGCACCACGACCGCGATCTCGCCGACATCGTCGCGGACCTCGGCTACGTCCGCGACGACGGCCGGACCCTGATCCCGCAGCCGCACCTGGATCTCGACGACCCGAAAAAGCTCTGGACCCTCGACGATCTCAAGGGAATCCCGTTCACCAGCCCGAACGTGGCACTCAACAAGATGACCGACGCCGAACGCGAACAGTGGGCCGCGGCCTACCGCGCGAACCCGAACATCCCCGTCGCCTGAGGCCGGGTCCCGCGACCGCGCCGGCCGCGGGACCCCGTTCGAGAAATCGGGAGAAACCCATGGGCGACAAGCACTGCATCCGTTTCGAGCCGGTCGGGATCGAGCTGGAGGTCACCGAGGACGAGAAGATCCTGGACGCCGCCTTCGGCCAGGGCATCCACCTCATGCACGGCTGCCGCGAGGGCCAGTGCTCGGCCTGCAAGTCCTATGTGCTCGAAGGCGACCTCCAGATGGAGCGCTATTCGACGTTCGCGTGCAACGACGCGGAGGTCGAGGAGGGCTACGTGCTGCTGTGCCGGGCGCACGCGTTCAGCGACTGCACGATCGAGCTGCTCAACTTCGACGAGGACGAGTTGCTCAACTCCGCGCCGCTGCAGGAGATCACCACCGAGGTCGTCGAGATCGTGGCGCACACCCACGACATCGCCGGCCTCACGCTCCGGCCTTCGGTGCCGCTGGAGTTCAAGGCCGGGCAGTACGCCGAGCTGACCATTCCCGGCACCGAGCAGTGCCGCTCCTTCTCGATGGCGAGCACTCCGTCCACGACCGGTCATATCGAGTTCCTGATCAAGAAGTACCCGGGCGGGCGGTTCTCGGCGCTGCTGGAGGACGGCCTCGTGGCAGGGGATTCCCTGCAGCTGCGCGGTCCGTACGGCAATTTCACGCTCAAGAAGGGGCATGTGCTGCCGCTGGTGCTGATGGCGGGCGGCGCGGGCATGGCGCCTGTGCTCGCCCTGCTCCGGCATCTCGCCGAAACCGGTGACTCCCGGCGGATCCGCTTCTACTACGGCGCGCGCACGGTGGCGGATCTGTTCTATCTGGACGAGATCCGCGCGCTCGGGGAAGGACTGGCGGACTTCAGGTTCGCCGTCGCGCTGTCGGAATCGGCGGACGGCAGCGGCGACCTCGGGGTGGTGGCCGAACCGGGACTGGTCACCGACGTCGTCGAGGCCCGCGAACCCGAGCTGCATGGCAGCGAGGTGTATCTGTGCGGGCCGCCGCCGATGGTGGACGCCGCGCTCGCTCTCGCGGCACGGCAAGGCGTTCCGGACGACCAGGTGTTCTACGACAAGTTCACGACCGCAGTCGGCGACTGAGCGGGTAAAGGAGACAGACGTGGCGAACAGTCCAACCGGGACACGCAGCTTCCCGAAGGTGGAGTTCACCGACTCCGAGGCCGGGGCGCTGGAGTTCCCCAGCTCGAAAAGCCGCAGCTACAGCTACTTCAAACCGGCCAAGCTCCGCGCGACGGTGTACGAGGACGTGACCGTCGACGTGCAGCCCGATCCCGATCGGCACCTGACCCAGGGCTGGGTCTACGGCTTCGGCGACGGCCCGGGCGGCTACCCGCACGAGTGGACGCGGGCGAAATCCTCGAATTGGCACGCGTTTCTCGATCCCAACGAGGAATGGGAACAGACGCTCTACCGCAACAATTCCGCGGTGGTGCGCCAGGTCTCGCTGTGCCTGGACAACGCCAAGCGCGCCGGCGCGTATCAGGGCTGGAATCCGGCGTGGCAGAAGTTCATCGCGCGCAACCTCGGCGCGTGGATGCACGCCGAGAACGGCATGGCACTGCACGTGTTCACCTCGATCCAGCGGTCCGGCCCGACGAACATGGTCAACAACGCGGTGGCCGTGAACGCCGCGCACAAGATGCGGTTCGCGCAGGATCTCGCGCTGTACAACCTGGACCTCTCGGATTCGCTGGATATCTTCGACGGCGACGTGCACAAGGAGGTCTGGCAGTCGGCCGGGGAATGGCAGCCGACGCGGAAGGTCGTCGAGCAGCTGACCGCGACCGGCGACTGGGCGGAGCTGCTCTTCGGCGCCAATGTGGTGTTCGAGCAGCTGGTCGGGCAGCTTTTCCGGTCCGAGTTGATCATGCAGATCTCGGCGCGCAACGGCGATTACATCACCCCGACCATCGTCGGCACCGGCGAGCACGACTACCACCGCGATCTCGCCTACACCCGGTCGCTGTTCCACCTGCTCGCCCGCGACGCCGACCACGGCGAGGCCAACCGTGCGTTGTTCGGCGAATGGCTGGCGACCTGGGTGCCGCGCTGCCTGGACGCCGCACGGGCGCTGCAGCCGATCTGGTCGCAGCCCGCGGAACAGGCGCGCACGTTCGCCGACTCGCTCGCCGCGAGCAAGGAGAAGTTCGCCCAGTTGCTCGACGAGATCGGGCTCGGCCTTCCGGAAGGGTGGGAGAAGTGAGTGCTGCCATGGAGTTCGGTTCGCAGGTGGGGTCGTCGAACAAGTGCGGGGTCACCCTGATGAACACCCCCATCGGCCGGGTGGTGGCCGACGTGATGGGTGCGAAGGACGGGGTCGGGCTCGTCGAGTACCCGTCGATGATCCGGGTGGACGGCACGCGGCTGCTCGAATTCGACTACGCCGAGCTGACCGACGCGCTCGGCCAGGATTTCGACGGCTCGATCTTCGAGGAGATCAGCTCCACCCACTACGGCCGCATGGTGCACCTCGACGAGCGCACCCTGCTGTTCGCCAACCCGGAGGACGCCGCCGAGTACATCGGCTTCGACCTGCCTGCCCAGAGCTGATTCCCGCGGTGGCGGGCCGGGCGCCCGCCACCGCGTACCCCCACCACGACCGAAGGGCGAGGATCTCCGATGTACGAAAAGGATGGCGAGCAGTACTACGTCGTCGACGGGCATGTCCACATCTGGGACGCGCGGGAGTCGAACCACAAGAACGTGCACGGCAAGCAGTTCATCGACTGCTTCTACGACTACCACCGCAACCTCAGCCCGGACGAGGTGATCTGGGACTACGACACCTATACCTACTACGGCCCCGAACGGTTCATGAAGGACGTGTTCGGTGACGGCCACGTCGACCACGCGATCTTCCAGGCCACTCTGCTGCGGGACTTCTACCACCGCTGCTTCGGGCAGACCGGCGAGTGTCTCGACCTGGTGCGCCAGCATCCCGGCAAGCTCACCTACAACCACGCCTACGATCCGCGCGATCGCGAGGAGGGGCTGGAACAGCTTCGCCGCGATGCCGAGCAGATGGGGCTCAAGGGCGTGAAGCTCTACACCGCGGAATGGCACGGCGACTCCCGCGGCTACCGGCTCGACGACCCGTGGTCGCGGCGCTATCTCGAAGCGTGTCTTGAGCTGGGCATCAAGAACATCCACGTGCACAAAGGACCGACCATCCGGCCGCTGGACCGCGACGCGTTCGACGTGGCCGACATCGACCACGTCGCCACCGACTATCTCGACCTGAACTTCATCGTCGAGCACGTCGGGCTGCCGCGCCTGGAGGACTTCTGCTGGATCGCCACCCAGGAGTCCAATGTGTACGGTGGGCTGGCCGTCGCGATGCCGTTCATCCACGCCCGTCCGCGGTACTTCGCCCAGATCATCGGGGAGCTGCTGTATTGGCTGGGGGAGGACAAGATCCTCTTCGGCAGCGACTATGCACTGTGGACGCCGCAATGGCTGGTGGAGCGGTTCGTCGATTTCCGGATCCCCGCGGACCTGCCGGAGTATCCGGAGATCACGGTGGCGCAGAAGAAGAAAATCCTCGGTCTGAACGCCGCCGCGCTCTACGACCTCGAAGTGCCCCGGACGCTGCAGCTGCCCGCCGAAGCAGACGCGGGGGCCCGATGACCGCCGCCGCCCTGTCGTGGGAAGCCCAGGTCTTCTCGGCCTTGGCGACCGTGTTCGATCCCGAGCTGGACCAGCCGGTGACCGAACTCGGCTTCGTACGTTCGGTGACGATCGACGACGAGGGCGTGGAGGTTCACCTGCGCCTGCCGACTTCGTTCTGCGCGCCGAACTTCGCGTACCTCATGGTCTCCGACGCGTACGAGGTGCTGGCGGAGTTGCCGGACGTGGGCCGGATCCAGGTGCTGCTGGACGACCACCACGACTCGGCGAAGATCAACGGCGGCGTCGCGGCCGGTGCCGGATACCTCGGCACGTTCGGCGTCGAAGCCGAACAGAATCTTGACGAACTCCGCCGGACGTTCCAGCGGAAAGCACATCTCGCCGCGGTGGAACGGTGTTGCCGCGCAATGCTGGCAGGCGGCGTGTGGACGCTGGAAGAACTGCCGATGCTGGAGCTGTTCGACCTGCCGGAGGGGCGGTTGAAGAGCGCATTGCTGCGGCGCCGGGAGGCGATCGGGCTGCCCACCGGCTCGCACGCGCGGGTCCTGGTGGACCACATCGGCCGTCCCGCCGGGACGCCGGACACCGCGCTGTGGCTGCGGCTGGCCGCCGCGACGCGCATTTCCATCGAGGGCAACGCGCATTTCTGCCGCGGGCTGCTCGCCACCCGGTACGCGGATCCCGCAGGGGCCGCGCCGGTCGTCGTCAACACCAGGAGCCGATCGTGAAAGCCGTCCAGGTCACCGGGTACCACCGGAATCTCGAACTGCGCGACGTCGACGAACCGAAGCTGCAGGGGCCGTTCGACGTGGTGGTCAAAGTCGGCGCGGCCGGGGTGTGCCGTACCGACTTGCACATCCTCGAAGGGCAGTGGGCGGAGAAGTCCGGCGTCGTCCTGCCTTATACGATCGGCCACGAGAACGCGGGGTGGGTGCACGCCGTCGGCGACGCGGTCACCAACGTCTCGGTGGGGGACAAGGTGATCCTCCACCCGCTGATCACCTGCGGGCTGTGCCGGGCGTGCCGTCGCGGCGACGACGTGCACTGCGAGAGTTCGGATTTCCCGGGGATCGACACGCACGGTGGGTACGCGGAATACCTCCGCACCTCGGCGCGGTCGTGCGTGAAACTGGCCGACAGCCTCGAACCCGCCGACGTGGCCGCGCTCGCCGACGCCGGGCTCACCGCCCAGCACGCGGCGGCGAAGGCGGCGAGACTGCTGCGGCCCGGGGATGTCTGCGTGATCATCGGCGCGGGCGGGCTCGGGCACATCGGCATCCAATGCCTGAAGGCGATGAGCGCGGCGACGCTTGTCGTGCTCGACCGGAACCCGGCGGCGCTGACCCTGGCCGAAGAGATCGGTGCCGACGTCACGATCGTCGCCGATGGGTCCCATGTGGACGCTGTGCTGGATCTGACCGGCGGGCACGGCGCGGAAGCGGTGGTGGACTTCGTCGGCGAGGGCGGCGCGACCGCCGAGGGCGTGCGGATGCTGCGCCGCGCGGGCAATTACTACGTCGTCGGCTACGGCGAGAACATCGACATCCCGACGATCGACGTCATCTCCACCGAGATCAACTTCGTCGGCAACCTCGTCGGCTCGTACACCGATCTGCAGGACTTGATGGTGCTCGCCGCGCAGGGCCGGGTGCGACTGCGCACCGCGCGCTACCCGCTGGGCTCGTTCCAGCGGGCGCTCGACGATCTCCACGCCGGCCGGGTCCGCGGCCGCGCGATCCTGATTCCCTGAAACCGCAACGAAAGGACCGGGAACACCATGGCGAAACAGCTGCAGTTCGGTGTCGACGCGCGGCGCCGTCTCGAACTCGGGGTCGACACCCTGGCCGATGCGGTAAAGGTGACCTTGGGCCCGAAGGGGCGCAACGCGGTACTGGAGAAGCTGACCGGCCCGCCGACGATCACCAACGACGGGGTGACCATCGCCCGGGAGATCCAGCTCGCGGAGCCGTTCGCGAACATGGGCGCCCAGCTGGTCAAGGAAGTCGCGATGAAGACCAACGGCGCGGCCGGCGACGGAACCACCACCGCCACTGTGCTCGCGCAGGCGATGGTGCGGGAGGGCCTGGCCGCGCTCGGCGAGGGCGCGAACCCGATGCGCGTGCGCCGGGGGATCGAGGAGACCGTCGAAGCGGTCGTGGAGCACCTGCGCAAGTCCGCCGTCGAGGTGTCCGGAGAGACCGAGCTGGAGCGCATCGCGACGCTGGCGGCCGGGGACGACGAGCGGATCGGCCGGGTGATCGCGCAGGCGCTTTCCGCGGTGGGCCGGGCTGGGGTTGTGGAGATCGAGGAGTCCGACCGGCCGGGGCTGGAGGTCGGGCTGGCCGACGGGATCGAGTTCGACCACGGCTACACCTCGCCGTACATGGTCACCGACTCCGACCGGATGGAGGTGTCCTTCGCCGATCCGGTGCTGCTGCTGACCAACAAGAAGATCAGCCTGGTGCAGGACCTGATGCCGACCGTGGAGGCGGCCCGGCGGGCGGACCGGCCGCTGGTCGTGCTCGCGGAGAACGTCGACGGCCCGGCGTTGCAGCTGATCGTCAGCGGCAACGTGCACGGCACCTTCCACGCCGCGGTGGTCCGTGCGCCCGGCTTCGGGCACCGGCGGATCGCCGAGCTGGAGGACCTCGCCGCGGCGCTGGGCGGCCGGGTGGTCAGCGAGGACTCCGGCGTGACTCTCGCCGAGGTCACCGAACGGGATCTGGGCCGCTGCCGGGCCATCACCATCACCGAGGACTCGACGACCATCCTCGGCGGGTGCGGGGACGAAAGCGCCGTTCGTGCGCGGATCGGCCAGCTGGAGAAGCAGCTGGAGCGCGCCCGGATCGAACACGATCAGGACAACCTGCGGCTGCGGATCGCCCGGCTGACCGGCCGGGTCGCCGTGGTGCGGGTGGGCGCGGCGACGAGCGTGGAGCTCAAGGAACGACTGCTGCGCGTCGAAGACTCACTGGCCGCAGCGCGAGCGGCATTGGAGGAGGGCGTGGTCGCCGGCGGCGGCTCGGCACTGGCACAAGCGGCCCGGCAGGTCGAACTCGACCTGTCCGGCGACGCGGCCCTCGGGCGGGACATCGTGCGGCGGGCGCTGGGCGAGCCCCTGCACTGGATCGCGGCCAACGCAGGCTTCCCCGGGGACGAGGTCAAAGACCACGTGGCCGGTCTCGGCGACGGCCAGGGCTTCGACGCACTGACCGGCGAGTACCGCGATCTGTTCGCCGCGGGCGTGATCGATCCGCTGAAGGTGACCCGCTCGGCCTTGGAAAGCGCGGCTTCGATCGCGGCACTGCTGATCACCACGGAGACCGCGATCGTGGAGGAGATCGTGGTCAACCCCGGTTCGATCCACGCACCGGGATTCGGTGACCTCGCCGAGGGCATGGTCCGTCCGTCCAACATCTACTGACCCGTTACGCCTGTTCGGCAGGAGAGGCTGTGAAGGGACCCTTCACAGCCTCAGCGTCCAGGGTGTCGGCAAAGTTGGTCGGGGGCCCGGCAGTGGGCGATGCGGAGGTGTGTGTGCGACCACCTCGTGGCGTGCGCCGGACCGTTTTCGGGTCTGTGAAGGGACCCTTCACAGACTCAGAGTCCGTGAAGGGTCCCTTCACAGACC